>JAICKZ010000138.1 GCA_025927665.1 Steroidobacteraceae bacterium
CGATGCGTGAACGGTTGTAGCGTCTAAATTGCAAGAGCAACGTGGTGAGCAAAACTGATTTACCCGCACCGGTGGGGCCCACGATCAGGGTATGACCCACATCACCCACATGGGTCACCAATCGAAATGGCGTGACGCCATCAGTGCGAGTAATCATGAGCGGCGGACCTTGAAGGTGTGCATTGCACGAAGGTCCCGCCCACACGGAAGAAAACGGAATGAGATGTGCCAGATTAAGCGTTGATATCAAAGGCTGACGCACATTGGCATACACATGACCGGGTAAGGATGAAAGCCAGGCTTCGACCGCATTGAAAGTTTCGCGAATCGTGACAAAGCCACGGCCTTGCACCACCCGTTCTACCGCTTTGATCTTTTCATCGACCATCGCGATATCGGTGTCGCGTACCACAATGGTGGTCGTAAGATAACCAAACGAGACCGCATCACTACCTAACTCTTGTAATGCGACATCCGCATCCACTGCTTTGTTGTCTGCATCCGAATCGACCAACGGACTTTCTTGTTGAAAGATCGTTTCACGCAATAAGGTGATGACCCCTTTGCGTTTCGCAAACCATTGTCGACGCAAGCGTGTGAGTTCTTTCTCTGCATGCACTTTGTCGAGAAATAAAAACCGTGTGACCCAGCGATACGCAAAACCTTGCCTATTCAGTTCATCCAACATGCCAGGCCATGTTGAGGTAGGAAATCCACGCACACTGACGACACGTAAATGTTCTTCACCTAACTTAGGTGCCAATCCTCCAGTGAATGCCGTATCAATCAGTAATGTATCCAGATAAAACGGCACCTGTGGTACCGCGACACGTTGGACGTTTGCAGAGAGGGTTGCGTGCAAGTAACCGAGCGTCGCTTCATCATCACACCATGCAAGCTCCGGCATCACCCCTTCGAGTAAACTTAACACTCGATCGGTTTCGGTAATAAATCGTTGCAAGTACTCTTTCCAATCCACGGCACGATGAGTGGTACGTTCCAACAGCAAGCCACTTGCTTTGCTACTGGATTCCTGAGGAGGCAACCACAACAAGGTCAGGTGGTACACACTTTCAAAGTGAACATCGGCTTCTTCAAAGGATGCACGACGTTCTTGATCGATTAACCAAGACAAGCTTTCAGGAAAGGTTGATTCTGGATACTGTGTAATCGGCCTGCGCTCTGCTTCCACAAACAACGCCCAACCGGATCCCAATCGTTTCAGTGCGTTGTTAAGCCGTGCCGTTGCAGTGACGAGTTCATTCTCGGTCGCACTTTCTAAATCAGGTCCACGAAAAGAAGCCGTGCGTTGCAATGAGCCATCTTTGTTTAAGACCACACCAGCACTCACCAATCCTGCCCATGGAATGTAATCGGCTAACGCTTCGGGTCGATCCTGATATTCACGTAAATTAAACATGATTACTGACTCAAAAAAGATTGGTGTTTGATATGACGTGAAAACACTTCCATGCATTGCGGATCGGATTTAGCCGCCCACACCGCAAGGGCATGACCGATCAACCCAGTCAGTGCACCCAATAACCACAACCGAAGTCCAAGGCCCAAGGCCGCAGCCAACGTTCCATTGACGATGGCCACCGCACGCGGTGCACCGCCCATTAACAAAGGTTCTGTTAATGAACGATGCAACGGCATTTCAAATCCGGTTGTCATGACTGCGTCACGCATGGCTGCGCCAGGCACTGGTGTTGAGATACATCAATCATCTATCTGACCTCTCAGTTAATTAATTACGCAATCAACAATGCCCAACGTAGTTGTGCGCTACGCAGCGACTGCGTCGTGCAACGATTAGGCAATGACGGCACCGCCTCCAAAGCTAAAGAAGGTTAGAAAGAATGAAGACGCCGCAAAGGCAATTGAAAGACCAAACACAATTTGAATTAATTTTCGAAAGCCACCACTGCTATCCCCAAACGCAAGCGTGAGTCCCGTCATAATGATGATGATCACTGCGACAATGCGTGCGACGGGACCTTGAATAGAATCCAGGATGGATTGCAACGGCCCTTCCCATGGCATGTTCGATCCTGCAGCATAAACAGGTTTCATAAACCACAACGACATCAGTGCCGCGCACCGCAATGCTGCGCATCGCAATACGTTATTAGGCAATGCAATCTTGATCGATGTTATTTGCAACACTGCTCTACGGTTAATTGAAGTATGCAGCATAGAAAGAGAGTTCATAGAAGTTGTCCTTGTGTCTGAGATGAAATGGAATGAAATTGATATTGGTCGTGATGAAGTCCATCAACATGGATGATGTCTTCAATGCGCCGTGCACGACCACGCCCAGAAATGAAGACCACTACATCAACGGTTTCAGCAATGAGTGCGCGGGGCACAGTGACGACGACTTCTTGAATGAGTTGCTCTAGGCGAATGAGTGCACCATAGGCAGAACTTGCATGAATGGTTGCAATACCACCGGGATGACCTGTGCCCCATGACTTAAGCAAATCCAATGCTTCAGGTCCACGTACTTCACCCACCACAATACGATCCGGTCGCAATCGCAATGTAGAACGCACAAGCTCAGTCATGGAGACCACACCTGGTCGTGTGCGCAGCGGCACATGATCGTCTGCTTGGCATTGCAGCTCTACCGTGTCTTCAAGCAGGATCACGCGATCGCCGGTATTCGCCATCTCAGCAAGTAATGCATTGGCAAGTGTGGTCTTCCCTGTACTGGTGCCACCGGCAATCACAATGTTTTTTCGTTCACGTACCGCCTGTCGTAAGAACAAACTTTGTTCTTCACTAATGACACCGTCGTTTACATACTGAGCAAGTGGAATCACACCGGTAGCACGTTTACGAATCGCGAAGGCAGGCGCACGGACAACAGGAGGCAATACCCCTTCAAAGCGTTCACCGGTTTCAGGTAACTCTGCGGATAAGATCGGCGCACCGGCATGCACTTCGCGTCGCAGGTGTGCTGCAATCAATCGAATGATGCGTTCTGCATCGGGTACAGAAAGAGAATGACCCGAAGGCTTGCGTCCTTCGCCTAAACGATCAAACCACAATGAGCCATCCGGATTTAAAAGAATCTCCACCACATCACGATCGGCCAGTGCTGCAGCAATCACCGGGCCCATCGCAGAACGCAACATGCGCGTTTGCCGATCAAGTACCGTCATAGCGGGAGAGATAGTTGAATACGGATTCATGTCAAAGATTCCTGATGAAGCAATGAAGCCTGATTGCCATTCAATGGCTCGAAAGGTGTTGATGGAGAGAGTGATTCGTGCAGGTCTTTAACCAAGCTGCCACCACGTTGCAGATGACGACCCAGTTGTTCTATGAACTTCTCGAAGCGTGCTTTTCCTTGTGCACGCACGCCCTCTTGTTGGTTGTCTGGAATGGAAGCAGACACGGATAGTTCATAGCGGATAAATAACGCCAACGATTCAATAAGAATCGTTTGATCACGTTCCAGTCGTTCAAACTGACTCGCCAGTCGATCCAGACGTTTGAGATACGTAGCATCGCGACGATTGGCATCATCGAATGACAAAAATGCAGACAAAGCCGTTGAGACAATGGACGATTGCGATACTCGTTTAAGCACCGCAAGCTCACGCAACTGTGTCGCGTGATGCGGTTCCAGAAACACATTAAGGCGCGCACGAGGAACGTTTGTTTTCATAGTGCGATGCCATCTTGTGGATCAAGCGATGCAAGCCGTGCAGTACGCTTGAAGGATTGATCCAGCGCTTCACCTTCCGTTGGCGAATCATCCACCAGCCAAGATAGTTCTTCTGTTGGTTGTAAGTTATGTTCTTTAGTAAGGGCAATGTCTGAATGACCAGAGATAGTTTCAGCATCACTCAATATCGTCATCCCGGCATGAGCTACATCATGATGAATGGAATCACTGTCTGTTCCTGTTTCACTGCGCCCCAATGACTTTCTTTGCAGCAACGCCGTTGCCCAGTCGGTGGGGCGAGAAGGCGGACAATCTGCATACTGACCTTCTTGTAAAATGGGCGGTGCACAAATGCGTCGAGTAAAGTTATTGTCTTCGTAGTACTTAAGTTTGTTTGCTCGAATCGGCAGGCAGCCTGCAATCATTACCACTTCCTCATTGGCAGGTAACTGCATCACTTCACCGGGTGTGAGTAATGGCCGTGCCGTTTCTTGACGCGACACCATTAAATGACCAAGCCAGGGTGATAAACGATGTCCGGCATAGTTACGTTGTGCACGCAATTCGGTGGCCGTACCTAATGCATCTGATATACGTTTTGCGGTGCGTTCATCATTGGTGGCAAACGCCACTCGTACATGACAGTTATCGAGAATGGCATTATTAGGCCCATACGCTTTCTCGATTTGATTAAGCGACTGGGCTATGAGAAAGGCACGCAATCCATATCCAGCCATGAACGCGAGTGCGCTTTCAAAAAAATCCAATCGCCCCAGTGCCGGAAACTCATCCAGCATCAACAACAGTTGTCGACGTTTTGATGGATGATGCTTAACTTCCAATGATTCTGTGAGACGTCGGCCAATCTGATTGAGGATCAATCGAATCAGCGGCTTGGTGCGTGAGATATCAGACGGTGGCACCACTAGATATAAAGACATCGGATGTTCAGCATTGATCAGATCATCAATACGCCAATCACAGGTTGAGGTCACTGCAGCCACAGTGGGATCACGATACAATCCTAAGAAGCTCATCGCAGTAGAGAGCACACCAGAGCGTTCGTTCTCACTCTTGTTCAATACTTCGCGCGCAGCAGAAGCCACTACAGGATGAGGTTTGCCATCCACATGCTGAGTGTTCATCATGAACCATAAGGCTTGTTCAAATGAACGCGAGGGATCGGACAGAAAATTGGCAACACCACGCAAGGTCTTATCGTCTTCTGCATACAGTACATGCAGAATGGCACCTACAAGCAGTGCATGACTCGTCTTCTCCCAATGATTGCGTCGTTCTAATGCACCTTCTGGATCAACCAAAATATCAGCAATGTTTTGCACATCGCGTACTTCGTGAACACCACAACGCACTTCAAGCAAGGGATTGTAGGATGCAGACCGTACATCAGTGGGATTAAAGAGCACGCAATGCGAGAAGCGTGAGCGCCAACCGGCTGTCAGCTGCCAATTCTCACCTTTGATGTCATGAATAACGGCGGAGTCTTGCCAAGTGAGTAACGTCGGCACCACCAACCCCACGCCTTTACCTGAACGTGTCGGTGCAAAAGCCATTACATGTTCAGGTCCGTCATGACGTAAGTACCCTCCATTCACCGTGCCGAGAAATACACCTGCTGGACGAAGCAACTGAGCGGTCTTCATGTCATGCCATGTGGCCCAGCGTGCAGAGCCATAGGTCGTCACTAACTTGGATTGACGTGCACGCCACACTGAACCGATGATGGCTGCAAGTGCTGCAATCACTCCACTTGCAGCAGCGATGACGCCACCAATGTCAAACACATGCGGTGCGTATGCATGAAACGCATACCACCATTGAAACAATCGCCATGGGTAATAGAGAGGTAATGCATTTAATCCAAACGCATGGAGCAACATGAAGGTGTGTAACACACACCATGGCGAACCCAAACGAATTTGAAATCCCAACTGATACGCAACCCATTCTGTCGCGATCCACATGCCCATCATCACAAGGGTGAATACCATCATGATTTGTCCGATGAGTACTTTGGTAGGCGTCATGTTCATCTCTCGCTTCATTCAATTTCACTGCAACTGCAATGAAGTGGGCGCGAGAATGAGCATGAAAAATAGGCCTGTCAAAGGCCCTCATTCATGGAAAACGAAGGAGTTCGCAGCAGAAAAAGCCAGAGAAAATTCTGTCGTACTCAGTCGTACAGAAAAATATTTTTACTTTTTTTATAAGATCAATGGAAAATTGAGTTTAAGGGTAGATTTTGCGCAAACGTTCCGCGAAAACAACAAGTAAATTACAAGTCAGTCTGCTTAAACCAAATCGATTTTTCTCAGTATTCTTTAACAAAGGTGAATCATGATATTTTTTCAGAATGTGCTTACTCCATTATTTGGCGAATCCGTTCCATCGTAATTGACGGAGCAAGCATAATTAAATGGTTTGGTGGCAAGATTATCAGCATAAAGACGATGCCAAAAAGCACCAAAGCATTAACTCAATTGTCCAGTTGAAACAAGTGTTTGAGCTAAAATCATTTGCGATGTTATTTTGCAACCGTCGTTTTATTTATCGACATCGTGGTAGCGAAAGCAAATTATATGTTAGATGATGAATTCAGTCTTAGCTATCTAGTCCCGGAGAGGATTTGCACATGAACATTGACGTCTATCAATCTACTAAAAATACGAAGCACTTTTTATCTGTTCCTCACGGCTTTGATGTAAGTAAACTCAACTTATCTGCCGCCGAGTTAGCCATATATCAAAAAGTCTCTACATTTAAAAGGGGACTGACTGCTGATACCACTGACGAGCGCATAGCTATGAACTCGAGCGACATCATTGCTCAGATAAAAAGTAAAGGCTACGCTTTGCACGGCGCGGCAATAGTTTTTAACGAGAGCGTATAATGCGTTGGAGAGCACAAACCATGCCAGACATATTCATCAGCTACTCCACTGCTGACAAGCAAATCGCGCAGTTCATGCATCAACATCTTTCGGATGAGGGAATACAGGTCTTTCTTGCGTCAGCCTCCCTTCAGCCGGGGCAACAGTGGAGTCAAGAAATTCTAAGCGCATTGCGTGGTTCATCTTGGGTGCTATTTCTTGCTAGCCGCGCTGCGTGCTCGTCGCCTTGGGTGCAACAAGAACTTGGTGCAGCTCTTATCTCTCAGAAAAAGCTAGTACCCATTGTTTGGGACATGCCGCCGTCAGATTTGCCTGGCTGGATAAAGAACTACCAAGCATTAAACTTGACTGGTGCTTCAATGGAACAAGTAAAATCGCAAATGACAGCGATCGCAAGCAGTATCAAGTCGGACAAGACACAAGGATTAGTGGTTGTAGGGCTACTTGTGGCAGCCCTCTTTGTAATCGGCTCGAAGTAGTATGTACTCTCTTAGCCAGCAATTCATCAGCCTCGTCTAGCGTGTTTGTCCACCATCTGATTAAAGCACATTAGCGATAAGTTGTGCAGTCGCTTCACCGGCGATCACTTCGTAGACGGGATATCCCAGATAACGAAATAGATGGATTTGCACTGAGACGTAATGCTTGCCATTTACAGAACGAATACCGAGGCACCAAGCATGCACTGATGATTGCAAATTCAAGTCCGTCTCAGGAGAAGGTGTCGCAATTATTTCGCTTGTTCCGCCGATCACGTGTCCGAGACAACGATCGCGATCTAAAATGTAATTTGGCAAGAGAGGGTTAAAGCTGTCAGCTCCATATCCGGCAACAGCAAACCCATGTCCGACCTTCGCGAGTAAGCACATGAAATTGTTAAGTCCCCAATTTCCAGTAATAGAAATTATCGTTGCCTCATCCTTTCTTTTGAAACGTTTTAGACGTTCGTCGTGATCGGCTGGATGCGGAAGAATTACCAAATAACTGATTCCAGGAATTTCCAGAGTCGGCGGGCGGCCGACCAGAATCCCAGCTGACGGAAATATTGGTGCGAAGAGCGGTGTGGTTGGGGCTTGCTCATGAGGAACAATGATCTCGGTGCTATTTTCATCAATTGTGATGGTGACCTTTACGCCAACGCTTTTGCTTTTGCCCTTTCTCTTGCGTGATGGATATTTGTGTGCCTCTCTTAAGTTGCCGAAAATCCCACGTGCAGCCCATAGCTCTTCGCGGGAAGTAATTTTTGCACATGCTGGGCAACTCGATCTTTTGAATACATAGTCACCCCCGAGGCTGTAAGGAATAATGTGTTCATCGGAAAGACCTTCGCTCGATCCACAGTAAATGCATCGACCGATGCTATCGAATGTTTTCCTAGCTGCGAACTTATGCTTTGGACCAATTGGCATGTCTCATTCACTTATAGATCACCCGTGAAGCCTACACATTAAGCCAATCTGCACCGTTCTGAAATGAAAATTCGCCGCAATCACACATGCACCTACAGACATTATGCTTATAGCGATATCTCATGTGATCTCGAAAACTCCCAATCAACATTACTTCTTCTCATCACACCTCGAACAGGTTGATTTAAATAACGATCGATTACAGGCCGCCACGGTACTAAGCTAAATTCAGTTCCTTCTTCAATCATCGCAAACCGCCCACTTGCGAGCACAATGGATCGACGATAGGTGCCAGATACACGCTGACCGTCATGTGTTGGGTGATAATTGAGA
>JAICKZ010000093.1 GCA_025927665.1 Steroidobacteraceae bacterium
GGCGACCGGATATTTATCATCATATAGATATCACTGCCGATAAGATCATTGATCGTCTTCCTCCATCAGGTCATCGTTCGATCGCCGCATTTTCCGGCGGACTTGATTCAACTTTTACAGTACTCCGACACCGGCTTAAACTTGCAGGCAGCGGCAGTTACAACCCTGATTCTGTACTTCTAGTTCAGGGTTTCGACATCGGTTACGACAATCACGACTACTTTGAAAAAGTAATCGAACGAATGCGACCTTTCATCGAAAAGTTGGGGCTTGATTTGCGTCTTATTCAAACCAATAGCGAGAATCCATTATTCCAGGACTGGGAAGATTCGCACGGTGCCGAATTGGCTTGTTGTCTGCATCAATATGCAGATGAATTTCAATTCGGATTGCTTGGAAGTACTAAACCTTACGACGGACTCGTTCTACCTTATGGTTCCAATCCGGCTACCGATCATCTTTTATCGGGAAGCGGATTTTCAATCGTGCATGATGGCGCAGGATTCTCTCGCACCGCTAAAGCCGCTCTGCTCACCCAGTACGATTTTGCAGTCGAACAACTCCGAGTTTGTTATGAGGGCAAATTACAATATAAAAACTGCGGTCAATGTGAGAAATGTTTACGTACTTATCTAAATTTTCTTGCCGCTGGTAACGATCGACCTGCTTGCTTCGACACGATACCAAAACAGTCTTTATTATCGACCATACGAACCCACAGCCAAGCGCAGGTGGCAGAATTGATTTCGATAATGAATTACGCAAAAAAAAGAAATATCGACGCGGACTGGCTTACTGATCTGCAGCAGTCCATCAACGGTTATGTACCACGTACAAAATTGAGCAATGCCAAGAAGAAATTCATCATTGGTACGAAGCGTGTGGTCGCTGAAGTATTAAGTTTTCTGCGCCTGAAACGTGCAATCAAATCTGTGCTCCACAAATTCTACGAAGCCGGTTCACGAGCGGTACCGCAAAAAAAAACAAGCACTGAATCGCTCAATGTCACAACTAATACTGCCGTGAACGCATGTATCGAAAATTGAAGTGTTAATTTCTGGCATCGTATTTTTATTATTGGTGAGATTGCCTCGTTTTTAGATCAATCAAAACTAGAATATTGATGCTTTCGAATCAATTCTCTCACCTTGTACAGCAAATGCATTTGGATCGGATGGCCATGTGAACTATGCTGTCGATGTTGATTGTAATCCTACGCCATGTATTGAGAACTTCTGGTGCGTGATCGTCGACACGAATTCATGACTTCACATTCGCTGGCAATTACCGTCAATGCTCCACCACATGTTGGCCCGTCAACGCCAAATCTACTTGCGACGCGATGCACTGTCGATACCATTTATCGATGATCGTTAGTACGTGAAATTTTATGCCATTGAATAATTGATCATGTACAAAAACATTCAACGCATCAAAATGCTCTGGCCAATGCTTCGGGTAATCGATCTACCGCAATAATTTCCATCTCGACAAAATCACGACGTGGCGCATTTGCTGAGGCAACAATGGCACGCTTGAATCCATGCTTGGCCGCTTCACGCAAACGTTCTTCGCCATAAGGCACGGGACGAATCTCCCCGGCCAATCCTACTTCACCAAAACATACCAAGCCATTGACCAAAGGTTGATCTCGTAAACTCGATGCTGCCGCCAACATCACTGCAAGATCAGCTGCAGTTTCCGCAATACGTACACCGCCAACAACATTCACAAAGACATCTTGTCCCAAAGTGGCGATGCCACCATGTCGATGCAAGATGGCCAACAACATGGCCAACCGATTTTGTTCGAAACCCACGGCAACGCGACGTGGGTTCATTCCTTGTCCTGCATCTACCAATGCTTGTACTTCAATCAACATGGGTCGACTGCCTTCACGTGCCACCAACACGGCGCTGCCAGCAATAGGATGAGCATGCTGTGATAAAAAAATCGCTGAAGGATTTTTTACTTCCTTCAAACCTTGCTCAACCATTGCAAAGACACCGACTTCATTAGCAGCACCGAAACGATTTTTTACGGCGCGAATCAAACGAAAGCGACTGCCCGCATCACTTTCAAAATACAGTACGGTATCAACCATGTGTTCAAGAATACGCGGCCCGGCAATGGCACCTTCCTTGGTCACATGCCCAATGATCAATACCGCAGTACCTTGTTCTTTTGCGTAACGAACTAATTGAGCTGCGGACTCGCGAACCTGTGAGGCGGACCCCGGCGAAGATTCAACACTGTCCAGGTACATGGTCTGAATAGAATCGATCACCAATACTTTGCAACGTAAACGATCTGTTTCAGCCAGCACACTTTCAACATTGGTTTCTGCCAGCAGATGAAGTGCATTTGCATTGGCATCTAAACGTTTGGCACGCAAGCTCACTTGATGCAACGATTCCTCACCCGTGGCATACAGCGTTATCACTTTTTGACTCAGTTGATCTGCCGCCTGTAACAACAAAGTCGATTTGCCAATACCAGGATCGCCACCCAACAACGTTACCGAGCCTGCAACCAGCCCACCACCCAGCACACGATCCAATTCATCCATACCCGTTGAGATGCGCGTTTCCTGCTGTTCGGTAATTTCATCCATTCTTTTGCTGGTTGCAGTACCACTTACCAGTGATGCTTTACGCGAACTGCTTTTTCCCAAATTGACGCGTGTAAGTGAATTCCACGCACCGCAGGCAGTGCATTGTCCCTGCCATTTAAGGGTTTCGTTGCCGCATTGATCGCAAACAAATAGTTCTTTAGTTTTGGCCATGATTCATCATTAATCAGCAAACATCGATCAGTCAAATCCTGTCAGTTGATCACATTTTGTTGGCACTGATTGCCACCAAACACCAGATAGATGTGACGAGGGCGACAATTTACAGCGAGTGCTTCCTCTATACTCACAAATTATTGTTATTCAATGAACTTCAAGCAACGACTTCATGGCGATCTCGCTGGATCAATTCGACAAAAGGCAAATCATGATGGGGACAGCCGGTCTAATAGGCGCTGTCATCTTACTGTGTTGCCTGCTTTTGTCAGCACAAAACAACTCACTGCAGTTGTGGCTGTACGATACCGCGCAACGACATGCCAATGTTGCAGCGCCATCGCATGTGGTCGTTGTTGCCATTGATGATGCCAGTAAAGCACGCTTGGGTGAGTGGCCTTGGTCCAATGCCACTCACGCAAAATTACTCGATATCCTGCGCGGTGCTGGCGCACAAGGAATTGCCTTCACCACACCTTTGTACGCCAACAACAGTGGCAGCAATCCTGGAACTTTGACTGAAGCCGACGAACGTTTGATTGATGCCATGCGGCAGACCAAGGTACTACTGCCACTAGAAGTCTCGGCGCAGATTTCTGGATCAGGAAATATCGATGGTGCCGCATCTTTACTGGCAGAACATCCCTTTACTGCCGATGCTACCGCGCTAAATGCAGCGATGCCCGCAACGTTGATTAGTGCCGTCGACAATCCCTTGTTACAAGCGACGTACGCGGTGGGACATACCCTCGCGCCCGCAGATAACGACGGTATCACTCGTCGTGAGTTCACTGCTGTAAAGATTGGTACTCAAGTACTACCTTCCTTGTCTGTGGCACTGGCAGGTGCCGCTACTGAATCTACCAACAAACAGTTAACGCGCAAAAATCTTTTGTTAGGTAAGTCCATTTCGCCGACGGCAATGCAAAGTGGATTGAGCTTTCTACCGCGTTTAAATGCGCCCGCGGGTGAGTTGAGTGTGCCAACTTTTTCATATTGGCAAGTACTCAATCGCAGCGTGGTACGAACCAACTTCAAAGGGAAATTGGTGTTGGTAGGTTTTACTGAAGGCGCAAATGCCGATCGTATCTTAACGCCGTTTGGCTCTGAAGCACATGTAACTGCACTGGCCTCGGCGACAGAAAGCTTAATGGATGGCAATGCTTATAGTCATCCAATGTGGGCAGCCGCAATACAGCTTTTGCTAGCCTTGTCGATTATTGGTTTATTGGTATTTTCAACTATCACTCTACCGATGCTGGTTCGCTTGGGCGTTGCCGGTGGCACAGTAATCGTACTATTGGCGATCGACTTTTTAATGCTGCGTAAGATCAATGTTTCCCTTGAACTGGCTCCGCTGATCATGGGATTGATGCTTTCAGCAGGACTATTTGAAGCGGCGCAATTATTGATGGTGCAGGACAAACCTCGTAAAAAATCTCCGAAGAGCAATATTAGTCTTGAAACCTTACGGACTTTGGCGCTTACGTTGCATGGCCAGGGCCAATTAGATCTTGCGTACGAAACCTTGCGACGCTGTGCTGTTAACGACGAAACTTTGGAGTTGCTCTATCGACTCGGTGCGGATTTCGAACGTCGTACGGAAAACCGTAAGGCCGCACAAATCTTTGGTTATATCGCACAACATAACCCGGCTTTTAAAGATGCTCAACAACGATCGAAATTGTTGTTGCGTGAAAGCATGCCACTGCAAAAGCCTTTAAATAAGCCAAAAAGTGAGAGTGTAAGCGAAGCAAAACCTGCTGCAAAAGCAGAAACATTGGGCCGCTATGTCATCGAGAAAGAAATCGGCAAAGGAGCAATGGGCGTGGTGTACTTGGGCCGCGATCCCAAAATCAATCGCGTGGTTGCCATTAAAGCCATTCCCTTGACAGAAGAATTTGATGACGATGATTTGTTGGAAGCCCGTGATCGCTTTTTCCGTGAAGCTGAAATGGCTGGCAAACTCAATCATCCTAGTATTGTGACGATATTTGATGCCGGTGAAGAACGTGGGCTTGCTTACATTGCGATGGAGTTCATACAAGGTCAGCACTTAAGTTACTACACTGAGCCGCAGCATCTGTTACCTGTACGCAAAGTATTGTCGTTAGTGATACGCATGGCCGATGCCCTGCACTATGCTCACTTGCATAATGTGGTTCATCGGGATATCAAACCAGCTAATATAATGTTTAATATTGAGACGGATGCATTGAAGATCACCGACTTCGGCATTGCAAGACTTGCAGATGTAAGTAGAACCAAGACTGGCATTGTGCTTGGCACACCATCATTCATGTCGCCCGAGCAATTGGAAGGACGTGCACTGGATGGTCGATCTGATTTGTTTGCAGTGGGTGTAACCATGTACCAACTACTAACCGGAGTTTTACCCTTCCGTGCGGATTCAATGACCAGACTAATGAACAACATTGCCACTGAGCCGCACCCTGCCATGCGTTCCATTCGTCCAGAATTACCGCCGACATTAGACGATATCATTGATCGCGTGTTGGCCAAGTCAGCAGAAGATCGTTACCAAACCGGCGCGGCGTTGGCAGAAGCCATCCGTAGCTGCATGCGAACTATTGCGCCATAAGGAACTCAGGATGCTAAGTGGCAAAATTCGCTCCGTTGGATTAACCGATGTCGGCAAAGTCCGTGAACACAACGAAGACACCATTGGTGTCGACGCGGATGTAGGTTTATTAGTGCTCGCCGATGGCATGGGTGGTTACAACGCCGGCGAAGTGGCGAGCGGCATTGCCGTCAAGACCATTATGAGTTTGGTCAAAGAATCTTACGAACAACTGGACATGTTATTGCCCGATCCAGAAACGGGCTTGTCGCGCCCTACCATTGTGCTGCGCGATGCCATTACCCGCGCGAACAAGATCATTCATCAAACTGCTCGTACCCAGCCGCAATGCGAAGGCATGGGAACCACTGTAGTTGCTTGCTTGTTCAGCGATAACAAAGTGTCCGTCGCGCATGTCGGCGATTCACGTGTTTATCGCTTACGCGGCAATCGTTACGAACAAATGACCCTCGATCATTCATTGTTGCAAGAGTTGGTTGATCGCGGCTTCTATTCTCAAGCCGAAGCCCAGCGAGCGACAAACAAGAACTACGTCACACGAGCACTTGGAGTCGAACCCACCGTCGACGTCGAAATCCACGAATATCCCGTGCATCGCGGCGATTACTACCTGCTTTGTTCCGACGGCCTCTCAGATATGATCGAAGATGAGGATGTCCACTTAACCATAAGCACCTTTGGTGATAATCTGGAGACCATTGCGAGGCAACTGATTCAGCTCTCCAATGACAATGGCGGCCGCGACAACATCTCGGTTGTGATGGCGCATATTGTGGAGTCATTCGCATTGCGAAAAAACCTGGTCGAAAAAGTATTGGGCTGGTTTAGCTGATAGAACCTTTATTGTTGAGGCACTGAACACATGGCGCGTTTAATTCTAAGTCTGGATGGTCAAGTACTCGCCGAGTACAACATGAACAAAGAGCGGTACACCGTCGGCCGTCTCCCGGACAATGACGTGCGCATCGATAGCCCTGCTATTAGTGGACATCACTCGTTGATTATTAATATTCTCAACGATTCCTTTCTGGAAGACCTGAACAGTACCAATGGCACCTATGTCAATGGTAAGTTAATCAAAAAGCATGCGTTGCAACACAGCGATGTCATCACGGTAGGTCATCATCAATTACGCTTTGTCGAAGTGCAAACCAACGACTCGGCACAAGAAGAATTTGAGAAAACCATGGTCATTACGCCTGGATCTGCCATGGCGAATCAAGCTGCAAAACGTGCATCTGCAGCAGTAGCAGCAACCCCACCCCTTGCTGCCAAGCCCGCGCCGGCACCTCCTCCAGTAACCAGCGCACCAGTGGTGCCGGTGCCGCCTGTCGCGAAGTCAAAAGACAAAGACAAAGATAAAGAGAAAGATTCACATACCGCTACCGTAGCGGGTGCGGATGCGCCAGTCGCTCTGCAAAAAGCCAAGTTACAAGTATTGAGTGGCGCCTTTGCAGGTCGCGAACTGGATTTGAATAAAGCATTAACGACATTGGGTCGCCCTGGTGTTCAAGTGGCGGCGATCAGTCGTCGTGCTGAAGGTTTTTTCATCATTCATGTCGACAGTGGCAAAGCTGAAGATTATCCCTTGGTTAATGGTTCACCCATTGGTCAGCAAGCTCGCAAATTGGCCAACAATGATGTTATTCAATTAGCCGGTGTGAAGATGGGATTCTTTGAAGGTTGATTTACCTGACACCTGGGCCTTAGTTGTATCGAATCTGATCGCATCGACTGAGCCAATTGAAAAAGGTGGAATCTATCCCACCAAAAAGCATGGCGGATTACGAGAAATGGTTAATACCGCCTTACGCTGAATCGCAGTATCTGTAACTACCACCAGTTGATGGCATCAATCATTGCCGTATCAACGCCATTCTCTGTAAACTGCCTTTCTATTTTTTATCTGTGAGATATCACATGGCTCAATTCATTTACACCATGAATCGTGTTGGTAAAGTGGTGCCGCCTAAGCGAATCATCTTGCGCGACATTTCATTGTCATTTTTTCCCGGTGCAAAAATTGGTGTACTGGGTTTGAATGGATCGGGAAAATCATCACTGCTTCGCATCATGGCGGGTGTAGATAAGGAATATGAAGGTGAAGCACGTGCACAACCGGGCATCAAGATTGGTTACCTTGAACAGGAACCCGCACTGAATACCAGTAAAGATGTACGTGGCAACGTGATTGAAGGAGTTGCAGAGATTCAAAACTTGATTGATCGTTTCAATGAAGTCAGCGATAAATTTGCAGATCCAGATTTAAGTGAAGAAACAATGAATAAACTCATGGAAGAGCAAGCCAAGCTTCAAGATGCCATCGATGCTAAAGGGGGGTGGGAATTGGAACGCAAACTGGAAGTCGCGGGAGATGCATTGCGTCTTCCACCATGGGATGCTGATGTCACTAAGATTTCTGGCGGTGAACGTCGTCGTGTTGCACTGTGCCGTTTGTTGTTATCACAACCCGACATGTTGTTGCTTGACGAACCAACGAATCACCTCGACGCAGAATCTGTCGCTTGGCTCGAGCGATTTCTTGAAGATTATCCCGGTACGGTCATTGCAGTTACTCATGATCGCTACTTTCTCGATAATGTTGCGGGTTGGATATTGGAACTTGATCGCGGCCATGGTATCCCCTGGGAAGGAAACTACACTTCATGGCTTGAACAAAAAGAGAATCGCTTAAAAACTGAAGAACGCCAACAAGAAGCATTGCAAAAAATGTTGGCTCGCGAACTGGAATG
This sequence comes from Steroidobacteraceae bacterium, assembly GCA_025927665.1. Lineage (GTDB taxonomy): Bacteria > Pseudomonadota > Gammaproteobacteria > Steroidobacterales > Steroidobacteraceae > CAILZL01. Next base: position 8,144 of record JAICKZ010000093.1, read on the forward strand.
GGTGCGACAAAATCCCAAGGCACGACAAGCTAAAAGCAAAGCACGTTTGCAACGCTTTGAAGAATTGTCATCGCAAGAATTTCAGAAGCGTAACGAGACCAATGAAATTTATATTCCACCTGGCCCACGTTTAGGTGAATTGGTGATTGAAGCCAACGGACTGAAAAAATCATTTGGCGACAACATGCTGTTCGATAACTTATCTTTCAATCTACCACCCGGCGGCATTGTCGGAATTATCGGTCCCAATGGCGCGGGTAAAACCACTTTGTTTCGCATCCTCACCGCTCAAGAGCAACCCGATGCTGGCGAGATTCGTATGGGTCCATCGGTGCAACTTGCTTATGTCGATCAATCACGGCAATCATTGGATAACAGCAAAACCGTATGGGCAGAAATTTCTGACGGACTCGATATTATCAAAGTAGGTAATTACGAAACTTCTTCACGTGCTTATGTCGGTCGATTCAATTTTCGTGGCACGCAGCAACAACAGTTAATCGGCGATCTCTCCGGCGGCGAACGCAATCGTTTACATCTTGCAAAGATATTGAAGAGTGGTGGTAATGTGTTGTTGTTGGACGAACCCACCAACGATCTTGACATCGAAACATTACGTGCCTTGGAAGAAGGTTTGTTGAGCTTCCCCGGTTGTGCAGTCGTCATTTCACATGATCGTTGGTTCTTAGATCGCATCGCCACACACATTCTCGCATTTGAAGGCAATTCCGAAGTGATCTGGTTTGAAGGCAATTACGCTGAATACCTGGCGGACTTTAAACGTCGCAAAGGTGATGATGCTGATCGCCCACATCGCATTCGTTACAAAAAACTCAACGGCTAATTTATTCATGGATTCCGCCGCACTGGCATTGCTTGTCGCTGGCTTTGGCTTATTGCTGATCGCATTGGGCTTTCAGCGACAAATGCAACATCTTATTCTGTCCTCTATAAGTTATGGCTGCGTTGGCGTATTGATGTTCATTGCTGGGTCACTGATGTTTGCCATTGCATTAAACATTGCCACCTACGAACGGTCTCCGACCGTACAACCGCTTGCACAAATCACCATCGAACAAACTTCTCCACATATTTTTCGTATCAACTTGATGCGTATTCCCAATGGCGATTTGCAAGTGTTCCAACTTCAAGGTGATAACTGGCACGTGACTGCAAGACAACTGATATGGGATGGCTGGACACAGTGGATTGGCATGCACAGCAACACACGTCTACAAAATTTGATCAGCAATGGTAGTGATGCCAACTTCTATTCGCTCAGTCGCAATCCGGGACTTGACCTCGCCTCATTACCCATGCGCTTACCTCTTTCACAAACGGTATTGCAAACCCGCATCTTGACCAGCAATGAATACCCACTGCAAGATGGCCTGCGTTATCAAATTAATGTGACTGAAACAGGACTCGATATTCGCGCCATCAATCAGCCTAAATAATTTCTGCATCAAGTATTAGTGCAGGTTCAGATCAACAAGCATCGTACGACAGCGATTAATATCGTTGCCTTTTTATCCAATAGTAAATCGATAAGATCATCGGGTAAACCCCCCCACAAAATAACTGGGTTCAGAAGTGGAATTTTCTCATAATGATGAAGAGGAGATTCCCCATGAAGAAATCGAAGTATTCAGATAGCCAGATCATTGGCATATTGAAAGAGGCTGAAGGCGGTACGCCTGTACCATAATTGTGTCGTACGTATGGTATGAGCAATGCGACATTTTACAAGTGGCGAGCCAAGTATGGCGGCATGGATGCATCCTTGATGGCGCGGATGAAGAGCTGGAAGATGAAAACCGTCGTTTGAAGAAGATGTATGCCGAAGCACAAATGTCGGCCGATGTACTGAAGGAAGCCCTCGCAAAAAAAAGGTAAGGCCATCTCAACGACGAGAGATGGCCAAGCAAGCGGTGAAGGGTAAGGGCATGAGCATTCGTCAGGCCTGCATAAATTTTAGTATCAGTGAAACATGCTATCGGTATCAGGCGCGGCGTGCCGATGAAGATGCACAGATTGCCAATGAGTTGATCCACCTGACGCAGTGGCAACATAACTGGGGCTTTGGTTTGTGCTTTCTATACTTACGCAATGTGCGTGGCCGCAAGTGTAATCACAAGCGTGTGTATCGCATCTACTGTGAATTGCAGTTGAATCTGCGCATTAAACCCAAGCGACGATTGATGCGCACCACCCCCTCAGCCGCTTAAAGTGCCCGCTATACGCAATGACGTGTGGTCGATGGACTTTATGCATGATCAACTGGATGATGGCAGAACCTTCAGGCTCTTCAATGTGCTGGATGATTTCAATCGTGAAGGGTTAGGCATTGCAGTGGATTTTTCGCTACCCGCCATACGCGTCATCCGTTCCTTGGAGCAGATCATCGAATGGCGTGGCAAACCCAATGCATTGCGCTGTGACAACGGACCTGAATATATCAGTGACGCATTAAGTCAGTGGGCACAGTCACACTACATTCGCATCGATTTCAACCAGGCAAACCACAACAGAATGCTTACATTGAACGTTACAATCGAACCGTGCGATACGATTGGCTGAATCAGCATTTATTCAGCAGTATCCACGAAGTACAGGATGCTGCAACACGCTGGCTGTGGACTTATAACCATGAAAGACCCAATATGGCGCTGGGTGGTATCACATGTGTGCCTCATAACTTCGCCTGACGCTGTGCTAAGCGGTTAATTTGAGCTTAAGTATTTCGTATGGAGTCTTTCCTTTCAAGGCTGTATGAGGTCTATGATAATTATAAAACGCTTCCCATTCAGAAAGTTGTCGCATCA
>JAICKZ010000316.1 GCA_025927665.1 Steroidobacteraceae bacterium
AGTATTAATAGTACGTTGCATTCAGTTCTACTTGATTGTTTTCCGCGAGAAGGAGAAGAAAAGAGTTAGGAGTTCAGTGTCAGAGCGCGACGACATCATGACAGTATCAGTTCAGTTCAAAAGAAAATTGCAACAGAGTTGACCGCAGCTTATTCAGAACCGCATCGAAAATACCACACCCTTACTCATATCGAGACATGCTTGGGACAACTGCAGTATCTATGGAACTATGCAATAAACCTAAACGAAGTTCGATGGGCCTTGCTGTTTCACGATGCAATTTATGATCCGCATAGAAATGACAACGAGCGACGCTCGGCAGAATGGGCGTGCCGTCTTATGGTTGAATTTAAGCGACCAGAAGAAGAGCAGCAACGCGTTTTCGATTTGATTATGGCGACCGCACACAATGTTGAACCTCAATCACCAGATCAAATACTCGTGCTTGATATTGATTTGTCGATACTCGGAACGGAGGCATCGATATTTGATGCTTATGAAGAAGCGATTCGTTATGAGTATCAATGGGTGCCTGAGGTGGAATACAAAGCTGCACGTTCCAAAATATTACAGTCGTTTTTGTCACGCGATCGTATTTTCATGACGAATCATTTTTTTAACCACTGTGAACAAATTGCACGTTCAAATATCGAACGCTCATTGCAAAGATTGAGTAATCACTGAGATAGGGTGCTTATTGGCTAAGATGTGCGAGCTAGGTATTACTTTATCGCGCAGCAAGTTGTATGTGAGCAATGACAATTATTATGTTGTGAATACAGCGTGATTGAATAGCTGACGCGACAACTTGCTTGACAAACTCCGCTTGCAACTTACACTCATAAAGCTCGGAGAATTTATAACTCAATTAGAGTCATTCTTAGTTTGATTGAAATGGGGATAACTATGTCAGACATGTCAAGGCGAAGCTTTATTGCAAGCGGGATCAGCGCTGTTTTGTTGGCGCAATCAGTCGCTAACGCATCAGAATCAGATCGGGCTTCGAGAATTGCGGCAGACGATGCCATTCGCGAGTTGCTGCGACAACGTGTTGACGTAGAAAAACGCACGATAGGCATGGCCGTTTGCGTAGTAACGCCAGAGCACAAACGCTTTGTAACCTGGGGCCGCGAGCGCCTCAGCGATGATCATCCAGTGACCGCTGACACGGTGTTTGAAATCGGCTCGATCACCAAAGTATTCACAGCATTCTTACTTGCCGACATGGTACGCCGTGGTGAGCTTGGACTCGACGATCCCGTTACTCGCCATCTTCCGGCTGACTTTCATGTGCCGGAGTGGAACGGACATCAGATCACTTTGGCTGATCTTGCGACCCACACATCTGGCTTACCGCGATGGCCGAATTTTCCTGGCGAGCTGTTCTCGTCTACATGGCTCGAAGCTATTCCGCGATTCAGCTTAGACGATTTCAAAGCATGGCTCGCCAATGTGCATCCGGAGCCGATACCTCCAACGGCAGCCGGTTGGTGGTACTCGAATGCCGGATACACTTTGTTGGGTATGGCGCTGGCTTATCGCGGTGGTCGATCATTTGAGACTTTACTGCAAGAGCGAGTGATTGGTCCTTTGGGACTTCATGACACCGCATTTCATGCGACAGTGGCAATGAAATCACGCTTAGCAGAAGGGCATGATTCCACCATGAATCCTATGTCGTCATTCCAAGGTGGAATCTTTATGGGGGCAGGCGCGCTTCTCTCTACGCCGCGTGATCTCGCACGCTTTGCAGATGCCATTCTTTCTAAATCGAGTTCCAAATTTGTGAAGGACGAGCAACTTTTGCTTTCCGTTCAGCGTCCCGCTCCGTGGATCGGTGGAAAGCAGGCGCTTGGCTGGGAAGTACGGGACGCACCAGGCGGTGCATTTATCAGCAAGGATGGTGTTACTTGGGGTCAGGCGGCGTCGATGGTGCTTGATCCTGGCAGTCGTACGGCGATCATTGCTTTCTCCAACACTGCTCCGGATATGCACAATGCCACGCTTTCAGGTGGTGGAGTCGGGGCTGCGGATATCGCGCAACATTTGCTCCGCCCGATGATTCCTTTAGCGGGTCAAAACGGGACCAATTACTAAAGCGTAGATTCAATACTCATAACATTTATGAAAGCAAATCATTGACCTCTGCTAGAACAATCTCGGCCAAATGTTTTATAGGCGGAGTCTGTTGTGATTGAGCGCGATGCAAAATCAGACCAATGGTTGGTAATTCTGGAAACCCTTTAAGCACCGACAAGTATGAAGGTAACCCGGCCCTGGTACGGACCGTAATACCAAGGCCCGCACCTACCGCGGCCCAAATTCCAGCCAAGCTGGGACTGGTGAAAGCAAGGCGCCAAGGAATGGCCGCGTGATCAAGTGAATTTGTCGTGGCATTACGTATAAGGCATGGCGATTCTAAAACAGCAAGAGGCACGGGTTCGTCATTGAAGACATAGTTACCCCTGCTATTACCAATCCAGCACATCGGTAACTCTGCAATGAACTGGCTGTTCGGCGTGCGCCTTCCGGAATCCCATGCAAGCGCAAGATCAAGACCGCCACTACACACCAGGTCAAGTAACTCAGTATTGCGTGCTACGCGTGCTTCAATGTGGATACGCGGATGGGCACGAGAGAAAGAACCCAACGCCTTAGTTAGAAAGTGTTCGCCGAAATCTTCTTGAAGCCCAAGTCGAACACATCCTTGAACTTCAACTCCTCTTACCGCTATCGCCGCCTCGTCATTGAGTTCAAGCAGGCGCTTGGCGTAAGCGAATAATGTTTCACCCGTTGGTGTCAACACCATACCTCGACCCGATTTACGCAGAATCGGGACATCCATTTGTTCTTCGAGTTTCTTGAGTTGAGCGCTGACGGCCGAAGTGGAACGACCAAGACGATTCGCCGCCTTGGCGAAACTGCCGAGTTCCATACCAAGGACAAAGCTGCGAAGCACATCTAGATCAAAAGTTAATCGTCCCATATCGACCGTCCATATTTATTGAATCGTTTGTTTAAAACTTCGTGATATTCAGGATTATCTTTGCTTGCTAAATTGGCTTCGTCAAGTTCATTTTCAATCACTGGAGAATCACGATGACTGCAGAACCAAGTCACGGACAACGGTCTATGGGTGATGATGCAAAAAAATTGGCAG
>JAICKZ010000088.1 GCA_025927665.1 Steroidobacteraceae bacterium
CGGCGCTTGAAAGACAGGGCTGTAACCGAGAAAGTGATGAATGGTGACATTCGCCGTGACTGCAGCAACCAACAACGGACCGAAACTTTCCATTGCGATAGAACCCATGACGATTTCTGCAACGAACAATGCACCGGAGATTGGCGCGTTATAAGCTGCAGTAATTCCAGCGGATGCGCCGCACGCCACCATCAATCGCAAGCGCGGTACCGGCACAGCTAAGAACTTGCCAAGTTTGGAGCCAATCAAGCCGGCGAGTTGTACCATAGGACCTTCGCGACCAATGGATCCGCCAGATGCAATAGTGCATAACGACGATAAACTACGAACTAAAGTAGGTCGCGCTTCAATATTGCCATCGCCAACTACGACGGCTTCCATGTAATCGACAGCACGTCGTCCTGGCAATACTTTGGCACCGAAGTACAACACTAATCCTGCCATGCAACCACCTACTGTGGGAATCACAATTCTTTCCCAATCGGGTAGATCCGTTGCCACTTGCACTAAGCTGCCGGCATGACCGGTGAGAATGAACTCGAACAATCGAATGCCATTGCGAAATATCACACTGGTAATAGCGCCAAGAAAGCCGATGAGTGCAGCCCACACCATCACGCTGGTCAATTCTTCGTGACGCATTAACGCCAGGCGTAAACGCGTAAGAACTGCGACCGGAGCAGTAACGAATTTTGATGTGTGAAGCATCATTTAAAACTACAGAATGATTGACAGGTTATATAACCTCTGACCAGTACAAAACGTGCTTGTTACTACCGTACGTTAAAACGGCTAGTAACAGCTCCGTAAGAAACGATCGGCGTATTGTGTTGTGTACCACGTATGAGTATGGGATTGATAGCGGTCAAATGGACAATATTGGCTGTCTGCTAGATCAAGTGATAAAGCAAAACAATGCTATGAAATCCGATATGCTCAATCTGTCGAAACATGAAGATTTTATGTATGTTATAGGTCGCGATAAAGCGCTAAACGTTCTATGCGTTTGGTGCCTATTATGATTGCGCCGGTTTGATTGCATTCCATTGCTGCTTGCAGCAATTTCTTGGCTGGAGTGCTATCGTTAGCAGTCTGTGCTGCAGCAATGTAACCAAATGTGATTTGTAGAGGACGTTGATGCTGTAGCACGATATCGGCCTCATGCTTGTTCACACTATCCGATATCTGGATTACTTGCGCTAATGGAGAATTGCTATTCAAGAACGGAGTGACTTGATGAGCAAACATGGCAATTCCAAAGGCGCGAATCTGCCCAGCACGTTGTCGTGATTGTAGCCATTCCATCCATGCCTGGGTTTCGACATGCTCATACTGAGGTTCATGCAGCAGATAGAGATCAATACATTCGCGTCCTAATCTTCTTAAACTACCTTCAAGTGAAAGCTGCGCGCGCTTAAGATCAAATGTTGATCGGGGTCGTGACAATGACTTGATGATCTTGCCTCCTGCCTTTCTGATCAGCACCGACAATGATGACTGATTCTCGCCGCCTGGAGAATACAGTCCCACTTTCGTCGTAACTGTCACTTGTGGATGCGCTTTCAATACAGGCGCCAGATCTCGCTCTGCGATACCAAAGCCATAATACGGTGCAACATCAAAATGAGTGAAGCCATGTTCCACTGCTGCGTGTAACAACCGATTTCTAGTAAGACTGCTGCCAGCACTGAGCAGGCTTGCGGTTCCAAAGATGAATTTGGACACTTCGATGTCTGTACCGGGTATTACAATTTTTTTCACAGGTTACTCTCGCTCATACTGGAATCTAAAAATTACTATCAAAACAGTTACCTTACTTCTATCGCAAGGTTTATAAGTGTTCTCGAAAGCTTACAGGGTAATGGTGGAAAAAATAAATGCCTAGTTGCATCCAAATGACTAACTGGGTGCATCTTTACCAGTGAGTATCAATTTTGGAGGTGGTTATGGTTCATTTTGATTTAAGTTCGCCGGTCGTTGCCGGCATAATATTCTGGCTGTTTATCGCTGCGGTGTCCATTACACCGATGGTTGCCATCTATAAAATACGCAAAGCAACATTAGATGCGCTACGCATGGCAATAGAAAAAGGCCAGGATTTGCCGCCTGAGATGTTCAAACAATTGTCCAACATTGGACAAAGCATGTATGGAAACGAACAGAATGTATCTGCAATCAATTTGAAAGTTGGCGGCGTTATTACCATGACCACAGGTGCGGGTATTGCGATCGTTGCAACCATATTTACATTTGCTGTCCCGGTTGCTGCACCTTTTATTTATTGTGCAGCCGCAGTATGTTTTTGCGTTGGCGTAGGTTTGTATTATGGGGCAAAGATAATGCGCGAGCACGAGCTGGAACAAAAATCCAATCACAATGCATAATGATGCCGGATAATTTATCGAAGTCAGGGATGATGAATGCGGCGGAGGTTGCTGTTGTTGCACTGGCGAAGTTGGGTGATAAGCCAGCATTTGAAGAATTGGTACGACGACGGCAGTCTACTGTGCGCAATCTGTTAAGAAGATTGTGCCGTGATCATGCACTGGCTGATGATCTATCGCAGCAAGCATTCATACAGGCATGGAAGACGCTGGGGTCATTGCAATCACCAGCGGCATTTGGTGTATGGCTGCGTCAAATTGCAGTGAATACGTGGTTGCAGTACGTTCGTAGTTGGAAAGAAATAAAATCCATTGATGAAGAAGACATTCCACTTCAATTGATGATGGAAATGCATGGTGAAAAGATTGATCTGGATCAGGCGTTAATGCAATTATCTCCCACGATTCGTTTATGCATTGTATTGTCACATGCGGAAGGAATGAGTCATGGCGAGGTTGCCAAAGCCACCAAATTGCCATTGGGTACAGTGAAATCACATATCACGCGCGGTACGGCAAAGCTGCGTGAGTTGTTACAAGCATATGGGTGATTCTATGAGCCAGGACGAAATGACTAAAGATGCATTTGATGAACGCTTAGCGTGCTTGTTTGCGGAAAAGAACGAGCCGTTGCCCGATCAAGAATTTATGCGACAAGTAGTATTGCGATTGGAACGTGAGCATCGCTTGCAATGGATGCGTCATGGAGTCATGGTGGTAACCATCATGGTGATAGCCGCCGTGATATCACCATTAGTAGTGCAAGGCATGATGGGTGCATTTTCCCTCATTGGAAAAATTAAACAATTACCGGGCATTGATTCCATGATCCTGATAAGCATGGCATTGATCACGAGTGGCGTATTGATGCGGGCGCGACGTTGGCTTTAATTTTAGTCATCTCTGCTACTTGTTTATCTTGACTCACCCATATCTCGCTCCGTAGACTTCTGTTTACTCATCGAGACCGGCTGAGGGAAAGGCCCTTTGAAGCCGGGGCAACCCACGTAATGCGTTATCACATAACCCTTACGGAAGGTGCCAACTCCTGCGGTGCGCTACGCGTTACCGACAGATGAGGTGCTATGAACCATAACCAGAATAATCTGATTCAATCAGGGTATTTGGGTGACGGTACTTATTCATAGTGACCCCGCTGTGCGCGCTCTGCGCAGGAACTCCATGAGATAAAGTGCTTGGTACATATCAAGTCGGAGTTTTGTATGTCGATGATTGGGACTGAATTGAATCTTGTCGCTGAGCGGGAAATTTACGTTGCTCAGGGCGAACTAACTTTGCCCGAACCATTGTCGTTGTACTTTGGTGGCCAACTTGAGCCGGTACAAATTGCATGGCGGCTTGAAGGTGCATCGCATGCGCCGGTGGTGTTAGTGCTCGGTGGTATCTCAGCAGGACGTTATGTAGTTGCAACCACCGATCCACTTGCACCAACCGGTTGGTGGAAAAATGTGATGGGCCGAGGTCTTCCATTAGATACTCATCATTATCAAGTGCTAGGTATGGATTTTATCGGTGGCAGCGGCAACAGCACAGGTCCAAAACGCGGGCAACGAGATTTTCCAAGTATCAGTGCTTTTGACCAAGTTGCAGTTATTACGCATTTGCTGAAGCATTTAAACATCACGCAACTTCATGCGGTGATCGGTGCATCTTATGGTGCGATGGTGGCATTGGCGCTGGGTCAGTCTAGGCCCGAAGTAACGCAACGCTTGATTGCAGTGAGCGGCGCACATCGCACGCATCCGATGGCAACCGCATGGCGTAGTATACAACGCGCCATGGTTCGCTATGCCTTGACTCATGATCAAGGTGGTGAAGGTTTGCGCTTGGCACGTGCCTTGGCCATGGCAACGTATCGCTCCTCAGACGAATTTGCACAGCGCTTCGCTGAAGAGCCGCAACGCACTGCAAATGGATTTGTGTTTCCAGTAGAACAATATTTATTTGCACGTGGCGATGTGTACGCAGCCAATTATGTGCCGGAGTCATTCATCTGTTTATCAGAGTCCATCGATTTACATCACGTTGATCCCGAAAAAATTACCGTTCCTACAACATTGGTGGCCATTCACGAAGATCAATTGGTGCCATTCAGCGATATGCAGGAACTGCATGAGAATATGGGCGGCCCTGCAAAGCTGGTAACGATGTCATCACTTTATGGTCATGATGCTTTCTTGAAAGAAGCGGATGCGTTGCGTGCTATTTTTGCGCAGGCATTGAGGTAATGAGTATGAGCGACAAACATCAACCCGCAACCAATGCAGTGCGTACTGGAGTAGATAGTGATACGCAGTATGGTGCGGTGGTGGCGCCAATCTATTTATCTTCCACCTATACTTTTGCCGGCTTAAGTGATCGTCGCACCTATGATTATTCACGTTCTGCGAATCCAACTCGCGATGCCTTGGCGCAGACATTGGCGAAGCTTGAACATGGCGCTGGTGCTGTCATTACTTCATCAGGTATGGCTGCAATTAATCTCGTCTGTCAGTTGTTGGATTCAAAAGACTTACTGATCGCGCCGCACGATTGTTATGGCGGCAGTTATCGATTATTCGAGTCATTGCATAAGCGTGGTGTGTTAAAAGTCATATTCGTCGATTTCACTGACGCAAGTGCCGTCACTGCAGCGTTGCAACACAAACCAAAATTGGTGTGGGTGGAAACACCCAGCAATCCATTGTTGCGTATTACTGATATTAATCAGATCGCTGAGCAGACGCACGCCTGTGGCGCATTGCTCGCCGTCGACAACACTTTTCTATCACCGGTGTGGCAACAACCATTGAAGCTTGGCGCAGATTTGGTGGTGCATTCAACCACTAAGTATTTGAATGGTCATAGCGATATGGTCGGCGGTGCCGTTATTACTTCGACGCAACAGTTGCATGAGCAATTACTCTGGTGGGCAAATTGTACGGGAGTGACGGGTGCGGCGTTTGATAGCTATTTGACGTTACGCGGTGTGCGTAGTTTATATCCACGTATGACGGCGCATGGCAGCAATGCACAGCGTATTGCAGAGTTGCTCGCAGCACATCGAGCGGTAAAAAAAGTTTATTACCCAGGATTGTCTTCTCATCCAGGTCATGACATTGCGAAGCGTCAGCAAAGTGGATTTGGTGCCATGATTGGTTTTGAGCTGGATGGCGATATCAAGAATGTTCAAACTTTTGTTGATGGATTACAAATGTTTTCATTGGCCGAATCCCTTGGCGGCGTTGAGTCTCTCATTGCTCACCCAGCCACGATGACGCACTCGGCTATTTCTATGGAAGCTCGCAATGCAGCCGGAATTACCGATACATTATTGCGCTTATCAGTGGGCATTGAAGCAATTGAAGATCTTGAAAAAGATTTGCTGCAAGCTTTGCAGCGTTCGATTGATGTGGTGAAGTAGATTATCTCTGCTGTAATATCATACTTCACTCAATATCTCGCTGGACTTGTTGCTGCCATCACTCTGGATCGAAAATTATGACTGACCTTAAGAAGCCGACCCATTCTGCTAAACCTACCAAGACATTGCGTTCGCGCGCGTGGTTCGACGATCCTTCCAATGTAGACATGACCGCACTTTATCTTGAGCGCTACATGAATTACGGATTGAGCCTTGAAGAACTGCAATCTGGAAAGCCGATCATTGGTATTGCACAAACGGGCAGTGATTTATCGCCTTGCAATCGCCACCATCTGGTATTGGCTGAACGAGTACGTGAAGGCATTCGCGAAGCCGGTGGCATTGTGCTCGAATTTCCAGTTCATCCAATTCAAGAAACAGGCAAGCGACCGACCGCCGCATTGGATCGCAATCTTGCTTATCTGGGATTGGTCGAAGTGTTGTTTGGTTACCCGCTCGATGGTGTGGTGTTGACCATTGGTTGTGATAAAACGACGCCGGCATGTTTGATGGCCGCGGCAACGGTGAATATTCCCGCGATCGCGCTTTCTGTCGGCCCGATGTTAAACGGTTGGTATAAAGGTCAGCGTACCGGTTCGGGCAGTATTGTCTGGAAAGCACGCGAGTTATTGGCTGCAGGTGATATCGACTATCAGGGCTTTATCAAGTTGGTGTCGTCATCTGCGCCTTCAACAGGCTATTGCAACACCATGGGCACTGCCACGACCATGAATAGTCTGGCCGAAGCATTGGGTATGTCATTGCCTGGATCAGCAGCCATTCCAGCGCCGCATCGTGATCGTCAAGAATGTGCTTATCGTACTGGCAAACAAATTGTGGAGATGGTGGCGGTGGATCGTAAGCCTTCGGATGTATTGACGCGTGATGCATTCATCAATGCTATCCGTGTCAATTCAGCAATTGGTGGCTCAACTAATGCACCCATTCATCTCAATGCACTTGCACGTCATATCGGCGTGGAGTTATCAATTGATGATTGGCAAACTTATGGACGTGACATTCCCTTGTTGGTGAACTTGCAACCGGCTGGCGAATATCTCGGCGAGGATTATTTTCGTGCCGGTGGTGTGCCAGTCGTGGTTGCAGAATTGATGCGTAAAGGTTTGATCAATGAATCGGCACTGACTGTAAATGGAAAAACCATGGGTGATAATTGTCGTGGTGCAGTCAATGAAGATGTCAATGTCATTCGCAAATTTGAAAATCCGTTGATGGAACGCGCCGGTTTCACAGTGTTGCGTGGCAATCTATTTGATTCTGCCATCATGAAAACCAGCGTCATTTCTGCTGAGTTTCGTGCGCACTATCTTTCTAATCTCACAGATCCTGATGCCTTTGAAGGCAAGGTCGTGGTGTTTGAAGGGCCAGAGGACTATCACGCACGTATTGATGATCCTGCGACGGGCATTGATATCAGCACCATCTTGATCATGCGGGGCACCGGACCCTTGGGATATCCAGGTGCGGCTGAAGTAGTCAATATGCGACCACCGGCATCGCTTATTAGAGAAGGCATACATCACTTGCCTTGCATGGGCGATGGTCGTCAATCGGGTACCTCGGGTTCGCCTTCTATTCTGAACGCATCCCCTGAAGCGGCAGCCAATGGTGGTTTAGCGTTATTGAAGTCCGGTGATCGAGTGCGAATTGATTTGCGCAAGGGCGAAGTCAATGTATTAATCAGCAAAGAAGAATATGAAACTCGACGTAAAGCATTGGAGGCGACGGGTGGATTTCAATCGCCAGCCAGTCAAACGCCGTGGCAGGAAATGCAACGTGAACATGTTGGGCAATTAGAAACTGGTGCGGTATTGGAGAACGCGGTCAAATATCAGCGCATCGCACAGACGATTGGTGTACCAAGGCATAATCATTAGCGCTTATTCAAAATAATCTCGTTAATAAAATGCAAGGCTATCGCATTACAACGGTTGTTGATGAAATGAATTTGCAAGTGATTCATGAGTTCCTCGTCAATTGTTACTGGTCAAAAGGTATTCCATTTTCGACGCTCAAGCGTGCGATTGAAAATTCTTTATCATTTGGTGTATTGACGCATCAAGGTGAGCAAGTGGCATTCGCACGAATGATAACGGATCGTGCCACCTATGCTTATCTTGCCGATGTCTTTGTCATCGAATCTCATCGCGGTAAAGGGATTGCCAAATGGTTGATGCAAACAATCATGATCCATCCTGATCTGCAAGGTCTGCGACGTATCACACTGGGAACTCGTGACGCACATGGGCTATATGAAAAAGTAGGATTTAAACCATTAGCGCATCCACAAATTTTTATGGAAGTGTGGAAGCCGGATATTTACAACAACAGTTGAATCTTACATTCCCATTGATTGCAAGTACTGCGCAACAGCAGTCATATCGTTTTCCTTAAGTCCCAATATCGCGTTACGCATAACGGCAGAGTTGCGAAGATTATTTTTGATAACGTTAAGTTGTTTTAAAGTGTATTGAGCATGTTGTCCAGCTAAGCGTGGAAATATATCCGTACCTGCGCCATGCGGTCCATGGCAGGTGGCGCAGGGTGGAACGCCATCCGCTATCACTCCGTTGATATAAATCTGTTCACCTCGTGAAACGACGGCGAGGTCTGCAACACTTTTTGTTACAGGTCGTTGCGCGCTGTAGTAATCAGCCAGCGTTTGTATAAGGTCATCATTCAATTGTCCGGCGATTCCCCACATGTATGCCACCGCATCTGGATCGGCTCGAGTATGTGACTTAAAACTTTTTAGTTGATCGGCGAGATAGGTTGCGGTTTGCCCAGCCAAGTTTGGGAAGATAGGCGAGATGCTCCGACCTTGTTCGCCATGACATGCCGAGCAGGTGCTTGCCGCAACCTGCAACGCAGTCTTGTGTGCGTTGATGGTTTCTGCATGAGCAATATTAATATTTAATAACATCAAGATCGCAACTGAAAAAATTGTTGCATTGGTCTTCATAGTAATTGGTTCCAACTCTTATACAAGATTGTCATATGCAATTCAGTAAGCAACCCAAAGCAGCAGATAAAGCGTGTTATTTGCCGATGCATTGCGACCAAAGCCATCGTAATTGCTGCTACTACCATTGAATTTGTTATAAGCGGTGTATTGCAATGCTAACTTGGTATTAAGCCAAGGTATGTAGTTCAGCTCTGCTATCCAGCCCTTTGTATCTGGGCTGCCATTAACGCTTGTCACGACTCCTGATGTTGTTTCAACAGAGTACAGTGATGAATTGGTACTGCCAGTGGTCGAGAAATAGCCAACGGTGCCACCGATTTTTCGCTTGTAGTAATAACTGCCCCACAGACGCGATGTGGTCAAATCATTCTTGCTGCCATCAGCAAGACTGGCATTCAGCTTTATCGATTCATGGATGCGAGTACCAGAGAGTGTAAAGATATGCCGATCGTCAACGAATTCATATTGAAAATCCTGTGCGAAATCATTGAACTCATTTGCTGGTCCTGTCAGTGACATGGGTGCATCGATAGTGCTGCCACCAGGATATAATTTAAAATTTGCACCATATAGTCCCACTTCAAGCGAACTGCGTCCCCATTGGTGTTCGTATGCAAGACGGTAATAAGGTGCTGCACCGCTGATAACATTTGAATGACTGCCATCAAGTGGTCCTGCTGCACCAGTGGTAGAGTTTGTAGCGCCTTGCTTGGCAGAGCGATATATACCCAACTCTCCATACCATGATTCTCTCCACAGTGCATATACACTCATCCCTGCAACATCTTGTCCCAACGTGCCATCAATTTGTGTTGCAGCGAGTGGCGAGACATTCGCATTGCTTGCGGCATACGGAAAACCAAATGCAGGCGTACTGTTCCACAAATCTTGCATTGTCGGATTGTTGTTAACAGATACACCGTAGATCAGTGCCTGTTCATTCGGTGTTACAATGCTATTGGCATAGCGAAGCTCAGTGTTGTCAATACCTACTTGGCCGCTATCGTTGCCGTAAGTAAGTTGTATGAATGCGCCGAGATGCGGCGCAATTTTTCCTGAATAAAACAAACTGATTTGCTGTGGAAATGCAACCGTACCATTTTGTGCGTTGCCGTTACTGCCAGTGCTATCTGGAAGTGATTTGTTCAGCCAAGTTTCAGACGCTTGCACCATAAGCGAAATAGGTGGCGTACCTGTTAGCGATAGCGTTTCTTTATTGTCTGTGGAAATATCATGTACAGTCCCTTGCATATTATCGAGCGTGTATCCATTGGCCTTAAATAGCCTGCCGAAGTGCGTCAATTGCGGATAAATTGTATGGCAAGCTTCACACGCCATGCCAGTTTGTCTGGCAAAACTGGGTACAGCATAGACTGGCATTACCCAGACAAGCTGTGCTGTCGCGAGCAAGCTGGTTAGTACAAATTTCTTGAAAGTCATTAGTCACCCAAGCCAATCTTGAATATGTGTTTCTTGAGTGGCTTATTGTTGACATTAGGTTCAATGTTAAAATTCATAAAATGTTTTCATAGGTACATGAATAAGAAAATCATAAATTAGAAGTTGCATTCGTGCACATACCAGCCTTTAACTAAAGAGAGTCTCTAACTTTGCAAGCAAGTAGTTTATTGTGAGTGTATCGACACCGACCAAGATTATTACTCTCACTGATCGCGTTAAGCGAGAAGCAGAACAGCATCTTGCTAAAGTAGATAAAGTGATGGCGCAACTTATTGCCACCCATGGCGAGTGCAAGATTGCTATTAATCGCCGCCAGCCATTTGAAACACTGGCGACCTCTATTATCAGTCAACAACTTTCAGTCAAGGCGGCCGACACGATCGAGAAAAGAGTGCGTACGCTGGTGAAGTTTTTCGAGCCTACTGAAATATTGTCCGTGTCGCATGAGCATTTACGCGATGCAGGTCTTTCAACAGGCAAAGCAAAGTATATTCACGCGTTGGCTACGCATATTAATGATGGCAAGCTGGATTTTATTGCTTTCAAGCAATATTCAGATGAGCAAGTGATCGTTGCGTTGACTCAAATACCTGGTATCGGCAAATGGACTGCGGAAATGTTTCTACTTTTCGGGTTAAGACGTGTCGATGTGTTGGCAACAGGCGATGTGGCGTTACGCCGTGCGGTCCGAAATTTATACGGTGAAAAGAAAACCTTAGAGCAAGTCAGCAAGAAATGGCGGCCCTATGCATCTGTTGCGTCGTGGTATTTGTGGCGGAGCTTGAAGTAAGTTGCCTTGCCGTTAAAGTTGAGCTTGTCGAACCGTTCATCGACGATCGCTTAATCATTCTGTGAACGCTGTTGCCTGTGACCTGCTCCCCTTAAATGTACCTGATGTAAAGTTAGCCTGCTCCGCAATTGAGGAGACAGAGCATGAAGAAATCGAGATTTA
>JAICKZ010000237.1 GCA_025927665.1 Steroidobacteraceae bacterium
CATGTGCAGGCGATTAGTAAGGCGATGAAAAAAGCCGACGCCCTGTATCTGGCCACTGATCCTGATCGCGAAGGCGAAGCCATTTCATGGCATTTGCTGCAAGTGTTGCAAGAACAAAAGATGCTCGAAAAGAAGCCCGTGCATCGGGTGGCTTTTTATGAAATCACCCGCAATGCCATTCAAGAAGCAATTGCGCATCCACGTGATGTATCGAGCGACTTAGTGAATGCACAACAAGCTCGGCGTGCACTTGACTACCTGGTCGGCTTCAATATTTCGCCACTGCTGTGGAAGAAAGCAGGCTTGCCCGGTGCATCCGCCGGTCGCGTGCAAAGTCCGGCATTGCGCTTGATCTGCGAACGCGAAGAAGAAATCCTGAATTTCAAACCACGAGAGTATTGGACTGTCGATGCCGATGTTAATCGGGAGAAACAAAATTTCTCCGCACGTTTGATTGAGTATCAAGGCAACAAGGTTGAACAATTTACGGTGACTGAAGCATTGCAAGCTGCAATAGTTAAACAAACCATTGAATCGGCAGCACACGGCAAGCTAATCGTCGCCAACATTGATAAGAAACAACGCAAGCGCAATCCGTCGCCACCCTTTACAACATCGACATTGCAACAAGAAGCCTCGCGTAAGCTGGGCTTTGGCGCACAACGTACCATGCGGCTTGCGCAGCAGCTTTATGAAGGGGTGGATTTTGGTGAAGGCGCGATTGGTCTGATCACTTACATGCGTACTGACTCGGTAAATCTTGCAGCCGAAGCAATACAAGAAATTCGTCAAGTGATCGGTCAGTTGTACGGCGTGAAAGCATTGCCCGATGCGCCACGCATTTACAAAACCAAGTCGAAAAACGCACAAGAAGCGCATGAAGCAGTGCGGCCAACTTCTGCAGCAATCACACCAGACCGTTTGAATGGCAAGATCGAAACCGACCTGCTCAAGCTTTACACCTTGATCTGGAAGCGCACATTGGCCAGTCAAATGGCACATGCTGTGTATGACACCGTTGCGATAGATATGAATCCCGGTACCAGTATCAATAAGTCGGTAGCGGTGTTACGCGCCAATGGCTCAACGCTGGTGGAACCCGGTTATCTCGCTGTGTACAGCGAGGGCACCGATGATATTGCTGAAGATGAAGACGATCGTATTCTTCCCGCAATGAATATCGGTGATGTAGTACAACTCGTAGCTATCCGCACTGCGCAACACTTCACTGAACCACCGCCACGTTTTTCTGAAGCAAGTTTGGTCAAGGCGTTGGAAGAATTTGGTATTGGCCGACCTTCGACCTATGCCAGCATCATTCAAACCCTGTTGGGGAAAAAATATTGCGAACTGGATAGTCGACGCTTTATTCCCACCGATCTAGGCAAGATCATCAATAAATTTTTAACGCGCAATTTTGAACACTATGTGAACTATAACTTCACTGCCAAAATGGAAGACGATTTGGATGAGATCGCTGGCGGCGCGGCAGAATGGATACAAGTGCTCACCAAATTCTGGAAAGAATTTAAATTACAAGTTACCTCAGTGAATGACACGGTTACACGTGATGACGTTTCTGAAGCGCGTGAGTTGGGTCATGATCCAGTCACGGGCAAACCCATTTCCGTTCGTTACGGACGCTTCGGACCGTTTGTACAAATGGGCACCAAGGATGATGTAGAGAAACCCAAGTTTGCCAGTCTAAAAGCAACGCAACGTATGGACACACTGACCTACGCCGATGCACTAGAGCTGTTCAAAATGCCACGCACGCTGGGTCATACGCCAAATGGTGAAGCAATCAAAGTCGCGATTGGTCGCTTTGGCCCGTATGTTCAATATGGAGCTAAGAGCTATGTGTCGATTAAGGATGATGACCCATACACCATCGAATTACCCCGCGCCATAGAATTGATTGTCGCCAAGAAAGAAGCTGATGCCAATCGTCTAATACTTGATTTTCCCGAAGTCGGTATTCAGGTGTTGAATGGCCGTTACGGTCCCTATATCACTGACAAAGTGAAGAATGCCAAGATTCCAAAAGATCGTGATCCAAAATCACTGACATTGGATGAATGCCGTGAATTAATTGCGGCGGCGCCAGTGCGCGGTAAAGGTCGATTTGGTCGAGCAGCAGCAAAAACGGTGAATACAAAAGCGCCGATCGAAACCAAAGCAGAAGAGAAACCCAAGTCCACACCGAAGAAAAAGGCGGCAACCAAAACAGTAAAGAAGAAAACCAACAAGTAAAGGAATCCAGCATTCACAATATATTCATGCACTCTTATAAGAACGCGCCAATGAATGCATATCCGTCGCTGTTAACGTAGCCCAATAAGGACTATTCCGCGTAGCAAGTTGCGATCAATCGCATAAACATACATCCCAGCTTTTCCTAGGCGAATGTATGGAGTTAATCGCGACAATGTTTTCGCTAAGTAATAGAATTCAAACCATGATGAGTAATGTCCCTGACACCAACGTGGTGATTGCGTATTTGCGACAATTGCATGATCGCATTACCGATAGTATTGAAAAGATTGATGGCGGTGCACGCTTCCGTTGTGATGCATGGACTCGCCCCGAAGGCGGCGGCGGTGAAAGCCGAGTACTTTCACAAGGTGCCTTATTCGAACAAGCAGGTATTAATTTTTCTCATGTAGTCGGTTCAGTGTTGCCGCCCTCTGCGACTGCTGCGCGTCCCGAGTTGGCCGGTGCAACGTGGATTGCCACGGGCATTTCATTGGTGTTTCATCCTCGCAATCCTTATGTGCCCACCACGCACGCTAATGTGCGATTTTTTATTGCAGAAAAACCTGGTATAAAAACCACGTGGTGGTTCGGTGGTGGTTTTGATCTGACGCCCTATTATGCATTCGATCATGATGTGTTGCATTGGCATCGTGTCGCACAACAAGCTTGCGAACCGTTCGGTGCGGATGTATATACAAAATACAAAGAAGAATGCGATAAATACTTTTTCTTGAAGCATCGCAATGAGACCCGTGGTATCGGCGGATTGTTCTTTGATGATTTGAATAAATGGGGTTTTGAACGCAGCTTTGAATTTCAGCGCAGTGTGGGCGATCATTTTCTCGATGCTTACTTGCCCATTGTTGAGCGCCGCAAAGATATTCCCTACGGCGAACGCGAACGTCAGTTCCAATTGTATCGTCGTGGTCGCTATGTGGAATTCAACTTGGTTTATGATCGTGGCACCTTGTTCGGATTGCAATCCAATGGTCGCACCGAATCTATCTTAATGTCGATGCCACCACTGGCGCGATGGGAATACGATTACAAACCCGAAGCCGAATCATCCGAAGCATTACTCAATAAATATCTAACGCCAAGAGATTGGTTGAAAGAATTAGGTTGAACGAGTCACGCGCAGTCACTATAGCTTAAGAATATTTTTTGGAACGCTCCTAGACTGATATCTACACTAACCATCGATGTCAACACCTAACAATTCAGTAGAGGTGATGGTGCACATCGTTGGCAATCATGATTTCAACACTTATGTTGTCGCTGACGGTGGTTATCGCACTGCGTAGGAAGTACACGGCATTTCGCTTGCCAATCTCATAGCGAATACGCGATGTGATAAAGCCCGCTGATGCTCTGGCCTTGTTAGAGCAGCAACAATAGTTAGACTTATAAAACTGATAATCATTCTATGTGCAGCGTGTGCATGGACGTGCAAAAGCGAATTCGTCATTGGATGAGATTGTGTCCGAATTCAAGTCATCGGTGTACTCGCAGTAAGAGAAGCTTACGTGCAAACACGTTTAAGAAATTTGTGTCGACGCAATCTTCGTAAATAAAGTCACATGCCAGTGGCAGGTGCATTCTCCGCAACAGTCTTTTCCATCCATGTTTGAATTTCTTTGTTAATCTCTTGCGGTTCACGTCCAACTGTTTCAATTGGATTGCCAATCACCACACGAATGGTGCCTGCCTTCTTTAACCAACCGCGTCGTGGCCAGAAGTATCCGGCGGTATGTGCAACTGGAATTACTTTGCCAGTTGTTTCTGCTGCGAGTATGGCACCGCTTAATCCATAGCGTCGTGTTTCACCCACTGGCATGCGCGTTCCTTCGGGAAAAATAACCACCCAGCAACCGGAAGCAAGACGTTCCTTACCTTGTGCGACAACTTGTCGCAACGCACTGCCGCCACCCGCGCGATTAATAGCAATCGGTTGCATCAAACGTAACGCCCAACCAACCAAAGGAATAAAAAATAATTCCCGTTTAAACACCCATACTTGTTTTGGAAACACATACGCCTGTGCAATCGTTTCCCAGGTGGAAGAATGTTTCCACATTGCAATATGAGGTTGATTGGGAATGTTGTGACTGCCTTCTATTACAAAATCGAGATTACAAATTGCTTTAAGCAATTTTAGATTTACCCATGCCCAATTACGCGCAATGGCCCAGCGTCCATCGTAAGATAACCCTATCCCAACGCACAACATGATGACTGCGTACAGCGTGGTGATCGCAAAGAAACAAGAAGTAAAAATGACGGAGCGTAAATACTGCATGAACTTGTTTTGCTGCTATCCGGGTAAACGAGACAAATCGGCCACTTGTAAAAATACATTACGCAATCGCGCCAACAATGCCAAGCGATTATTGCGAACTTTCAAATCCTCCGTCATGACCATCACACCATCAAAAAACTGATCGACTGCAGGTCGCAATACAGCGAGACGAGTCAAAGCATCGTGATAGTCATGAGTAGCAAACATCGGTGCAGTATCTGCCTCTGCGCTTTGTAATTGTATGTACAGTTCGTTTTCAGCAGTTTCTTCCAACAATTTTTTGGTGACCTCGCCACTGATGGCACCGTCCACTTTTTTAAGAATGTTACTGATGCGTTTATTGGCAGCCGCAAGACTTTGCGCATCGCTCAATTTCAGGAAACTTTGCAACGCATGCAAGCGCTGA
>JAICKZ010000176.1 GCA_025927665.1 Steroidobacteraceae bacterium
CACGATCACTTTCTTCTTGTGTATTTTCTAATACGTTGCAAAGAGCATAACCGCACCTTCGGATGACGGAACTATGGTTTTCTTGGTGGACGTACCGAACAATGTTTGCTATGAAAAATTGCTTTATATTTTGGTCATCAAGCAGACTTAAGATAGATTCGAAGAACATCTCCATAAGGTTAAAGAGCTGCGCTGCCTGTATTGATCACATTAAGTAATGACAGGCACTCTTCACTTTAGGAGTTTAAATTTTTCTGACTTTTTTGTGACATTTTGCGGTGACCTAGCGACTAATAGACTATGTACGCAATCAGGAAATATTCAAAGTTCGAGCACAACAATATGGTGAGGCAAGATCAAGACACGCAGTTCCTGGCGCAGATTGAGAGTCATAAAGGGATTCTCTACAAGGTCGCCTACGCTTACTGCAGGAACTCTGAGGATCGTGGCGATCTGATTCAAGACATATTGATTGAGTTGTGGAAATCGTTTCGACATTTCAATGGTCATTCACAGTTTTCTACCTGGATGTATCGTATTGCCGTGAATGTCGCCATCTCTTTCTATCGCGGCGAGGGTCGCAGGATACGCAACGCACTGCCGATTGAGGATTTTGCTTCTGACCTCGCGACGGCTGATGCCGCGTTTGATGCACAGACCGACAACATGCAAACACTAACTCAGTTACTAGACGAGTTGGATGAGGTAAGCAAGGCGCTCGTGATTTTATTTCTGGATGGACATTCCTATGCCGAGATCGCTGAGATCATTGGTATCAGTGCCACAAATGTTGGCACAAGACTTAATCGAATCAAAACACAACTGCAGCGTGGTTTCGCGGCAGGGTAATCGGAGGAAAATGCAATGAATTTCGAAGACATGAAGCACGATTGGCAGATACGGGATCAGCGATTGCAAGAAACCATCAAACTCAACACTAAATGGTTACGAGCGTCCTATGTTGAAAAGCATGGCAATAAAAGTCGGCGCTGGGCGATATTTCTCTTTTTAGTGGAGTTACCTTTCTACGTTTTTACGATGGATAGCTTGGGATTCTTTGTTGCTCATCATATCACCGAGACTAAATTTCTCGCGCCCGCGCTGGCATTGTTTATATGGTGTGCCGCAAAATTTATTACGCGTATTTATTTATTCAGTGCAATCCACCGACTTGATTGGAGTCAACCGGTGATGGTTGTGCAAAAGAAACTGACGGAACTCAAAGTGGCGCGATTACGCACCTTTAAATGGGGATTCCTGACAGGAATTCTTGTGTGGTGGATTCCATTTCTTATCGTAGTGGCCAAGGCCATCGCTAACATTGATCTCTACATGATTGCGCCGCAGTTTCTTGCTTATCAGTTTGGCGGAAGCGCAGTATTAGTTGCGATTATTATTTGGATATCTCAACACTATGCGAATCGATGGCCGCATTCGAAAATAGTGCAAGTAATTCTCGATGGCATTGCAGGAAAAGACCTTACATCAGCAAATGAATTTCTGCACAAGCTATCGAGCATCGATCAGGAAATAGACACGCCCACGCAGTAATCCAGATTTATTAGGGACTATCAGCTTGGTCAAACAATGATTAAAAGTGTACGGGTAGAGTAAAGGCTTTGAGTCAATCCGACACGCCGGATAAACACTGTAGATGCAAATCGATATACGTCTGTTTATCTTGCTGATAAGGATTACACCTTAACCTCGATAGGGTCTTTTAGCTTCATCCCATCCCCATTTGGAGAGGACTCATCCGCAGTTACAGATGACTGAGAATTGACCACTGCAAGCCGCGAACGTCATTCCACATAGCGACCGCCAATGAACAACGCTAAATTCGTTGCTTATAACCACTTATTCCTTTGTTCAGGAACGACTAGGCTAGTGCGTCCGATATGCTCATAGAGAGCGCACTAGATATTACGATTGCAACGTGCAAATTACCCGAAATGGTAGGCGCCAACGCTCCACAAAAAACTGATATCGCGATGACCAAGATGCAACTTACAATACCATTCTTCCACTTGACATTCGTATTGCTCCCTCTTCCGTAAATATGCAGACTGGTAGCGATCAATCCGTAGCAAATAGCTATGGTCACGGATGCACACCAGATGACTAATGCGCTCTGGATGTCGACATTAACATGCTTGAAAAGTAGTTGTAATCCAATCGATGCAATCGTTGATATTGCTGCACCGACAATGGCGTTCTTGATTACTTTGCTCATATGTCCTTGGGGCTTCGGATACAAGTCAACTCTTCACTAGTCCAGTTTTTTTCATTCATAATGAATCGACAGAGAGTAGTTCTTCCTCGCTATCCAAATACTTTGTAAATAGATTTCAAGTGGTCAACTAACTGTCCGTTATTTCATCTAGTTCATGAATTATTCAAGATAATCCGCACAGTCTTTATCGCATCAGGGGCATTAGGTCGATATCAGTAACTAACATTTCCTTGAGTGCGTATTTATGCTCGCTTAGTTTAATCTTCACCCTATGATCGTCACTCGCAAATTTTAATTCATTAGGAGCACCTTGTTCCATTACCACTACGTGTGCTGTGTATGTCGCGCATGGTTATGGAAAGGATAAATGAATGGAATGAACTACAATTAGCACAAATCATAAAATGATTTAATGCGGCCTTTTTGTTGCGGATAGCCCGGCTGAAATCGCTCGAGTCTTTTTCGAGTCTTCATCTGCTTCGCCGCTTCACGTTAAAAGGCTCAAGATCGTTGCTATTCATACTGTTTACCTCTGTCATACAGGTCATTGATAAGCAGTTACACAAAGTTTGCTTGTTCTGATATTCCAAGAGAGTTTTGATTGCATAGTTTGAGACCACAGACAGCCCTGGTTATCCAATAACTACAGGGGGATAGCGTTCAGCATATGTCTCGCCATTGACCGCATAGTAAGTGACAATTCGTTCGTTGAAATCGACTTCATAGTGAACGACACCAGCCTGCCACGCCGAATTCAAAAACTCCGGAAACGTACTGAGGCCGGCTTGATCGGTTCGCAATGCTGACACCAATGCCTCTTGATCGAAAGGCGGCACGTCAGCCGCGCCATCCAATAAAGCCACTCCCTGCATGATCACCGGACCATCGGTTGTGAGGTATAGGCTTTGACAGGAAGGCAGATTCCAAACGTTGCGTATCACTCCAGCACAACGCAAGACTTCAGCAAGATATGGAAAACCTCCCACCTTAGGGCGAGAAGTCATGGCACGTTGTTGTGCGGCTTTAAGATTATCGATGGCTTTGCTCACGGTAAATCTCCAACAGTTATTGTGAAGAGAACGAGGGCAGGCAAGGTGCTTCAATCAACTGCCACGTCTTTAATCTGGTGAATCTGTGCCATCTTCTGTAGCAGCACACGCAGTTGCTTCTGCTCCGTGGAACTCAGTACATTGAAGAAGAAACGGTCATTGGCATTCGCAATGTTTGTCAGCACGGGCAGAATGTTCTTGCCGGATTTGGTCAACGCGAGAAATTGCACTCGCCCATCGTTACTGCTTGAGGTCCGCATGACCCACTTTTTTTCTTCCAATTTGTACACCACCTTAGTAACGGCTCCGCGTGTCATATCCATTGAATCGGCTAACGTGGCGGGTGTTGGTTCGATCTGAATAGAAAGGTTATTAAGTGCCACCCATTCCGCCACTGACACATGACGCTCCTGCAGAGCGCGCGCGAAGTTGCTGGATACCTTATTGGAAATTATACGTAACCAATAACCTAGATGGGCCTCGAGAGGTGACTCTGATTTGATAACAGCAGATGAGCTTGCCACAATCTTCTCTAAAATATTTCCGTGGAAATCATTATAGTTTCCTAGGAAACTATTTTCAACCAAAGTCACTAAAAATATCACAGCAGTGCAACTGGCGATGAAGGACCTGATCCAAGCCAATCGCTTGCAACGACTCAAAGTTCAGTTTCAAGGATCAACAGTTCATCAATTGTTTGTCTACGCCGTATCAAGCTGATATCTGAGCCATCGACAAGCACCTCTGCTGCCAGCGGACGACTGTTGTAGTTGCTTGACATAGAAGCACCATACGCTCCCGCATCATGGAAAACCAATAGGTCACCGACATGAGGATGTGGTAAATCGCGAGGCATGACAGCTCCATTCCTATCTTGTGTAAACACGTCTCCGGATTCGCATAAGGGACCTGCAACAATGGTAGCTTTGATAGGGCGAGCATTCGCATCGCTTGCCAACACACTAATCTCATGGTGACTGCCATACATGGATGGACGCAGTAGGTCGTTGAACCCTGCATCGACCATTGCAAAAAAGCGCGAGCCCATTCTTTTGGTTGCACGCACACTGGCCAACATCACTCCAGACTCGGCTACCAAATATCGTCCAGGTTCAATCTCTAAATGAATTGGTCGTCCAAACCGCGCCGCAATACGTCGGCGAGCCGCATCCCAAGACGCGTAATAGCGAGCGGTATCAATGCGGACCTCGCCTTCTCTGCTTGGAATTGAAAGCCCTCCACCGGCAGAGATTGCACTGATCGGCTGATCAAGTTGATCAACCAATCTGATCATTGCATCACTCACCTGTTGAAGGTGTTCATAGTCTGCTCCGGAACCAATGTGCATATGAAGGCCGATGAGGTTTAATTGGTGTGTACGTACTGTGGTCATCGCAGCGCCCAAGTCTTCATGCCAAATTCCATGTTTGCTGTTCTCCCCACCAGTATTAGTCTTGTTACTATGACCATGACCGAAACCTGGATTGATGCGCAGCCAGACGGAATGACCAGGTGCGACCTCACCCAACTGATGCAACATGTCGATTGAGCCAGCGTTAACCGGAATCGATAATGCCTTTACCTTGGCTAAGGTAGCTGAATCAATCACATCAGCAGTAAACACGATGTCTGAGGGCGTGTAACCAGCCAATAGTGAGCGTTCAATTTCACCAAGTGACACTGCATCGACGGCAACACCCTGCGACCGCATCAGTCGCAGTATATGGATGTTGGAATTGGCCTTTTGAGCATAACGAATCATATCGAATTCACGCAGCTCTGCTATGCGAGCGCGGATACAGGCCGCATCGTAAACCCATAGCGGTGTTCCGAAGCGGTTTGCAACGGACCATAGTAAATCAGGAGAAAATATTTTCACGTGGCGATAATGGCTCATCTTCTCTGGTCAGTCCACAACGACGCGTAAAATCCGAAAAAGAGCATTTCACCAACTACGATCGAGTAAATTGAAAGTCATCCTTGAATGAAACAAGGCAAGGTCAGTCAATCGATCCCTCGTGATATGCGATACCTTATCTTCAAAATGTACCTAGAATATTCAAGAAGGCACCGCGACTGCGAAAGGAAAGATCAGTAAGATCATCCGAGAAATCAGTGAAGTTATAACCACCACCCAATTTCACATGATTGATCAGATGCCTGTACAGGGCAATCAAATAACCTGAACGACGATCTTGCGCTTCATACACTTTCAATTGCCTGGCTTCGATCAACGCATCCCATTCACGGATGAAGTGGATATCGGCGCGAAGGATGATTAGATTCGCGCGACTTGAATACCAGTCGCCATTCAAACGCGTATCGCGCAATTCACCCAGACGCTCACCAAATTTTCCGCCAATGCTGATCCAAGAGCGCATGTCATAAATGCCGTCTATGGACAAGATGTGACTGCGTTGTGCATAGTCGAGCGATTGATCGCTCACATTTACCTGACCAGGTGATGGTAACGTGTAATAGTAACGATACTGAACAAGTGAATTCCAACGATCGTTATTAACTGGACGATAAGCACCACCAAATGAAGCATCGATAAAGTCGCCATCGAAAAAGTTACCGGCACTAGCCTTGCTGTATGAAGCGTTGATCTTGCCAAGCAGTCTCCAAGCTGGCGTAGCCTGATAACCCAGACTATTTTGTGTCAGCCAAGTATTGCGCAGACCCGCAGTGCCAGCTTCATGTCGATATTCAAGATTAGATGAATACTTAAGTAGTTTATATTTGTATGCAAGGCTGAACGCCGCCGCAGTTCGTTTGAGATCACCTGCCAATGGGTCGCTTACGGTTCCTGCCTCGAACTTAAGGCCGTAGGTCCAGCGATCATTCGGCGCGAGGTCTACACCAAAAGCATTCGTCAAACTCTCGGGTCCAGGACCACTTTCGTTACGTGCTTCGTCGTAAACACTCACTTGATCACTGAGTTTTACCCGACTGCCAACAACAGTGTTATCAAAGCGACCACGATAATTTGAATCGGGCCGTTCTGTTTCTACAGTATGGGTAAGATAAATGTTGGAGCGATCATTAATACGATAATCGCCACTCGCCAAACCACCTACACCACCTGTTCCATCAGACAACTCAGCTCCCAAACGAAAGCGACTATTAATTTGATCTTCTGCACCCATGCCGATGCGATTGTTTTCATCACGATCGCCAGTACGATCCACTGTGCCTTGCACATAACTAGAAGTACGCCATGATGCCGGTCGTCCTGCCACTTCCTCGGCAGATTTCGAAGGTACTTCTGAACGCGTAACATCAAAGCCTGTTACCGAAACAGGGATCGGATTGGCAACAGCAATTGTTGGCGCCGGATTGGTTTTCGTTTCAGCATCAATCTCGGAAAGTGGCTTATAGTCGAAGCGTACGATAGCATCGGTACGTTCACCATTTTGCGAGAGCAAAGTACTTGCATTGGGAAAATCATTGCGACGATCATCATGACGGCCACCAACGCTGACCGACCAACGATTATTCATTTGATAGTGAAGCGCAGTTTCTTCAGCTTGAATTGCTTCAGTGGTTGCACTGCGTTCATCGG
>JAICKZ010000137.1 GCA_025927665.1 Steroidobacteraceae bacterium
ATACTCCACTTACTCCTGACAAATCATTCTGCATTATAAGCAAGTAGTTTATATATGTGTCGCCATTGTATAATCGATGTTAGCCCATCCTTATATTTACTTCTTCGGAACTTTGCTTACTACTTTGCGGTACTTATCTTGCCGGTACAGTCATGAAAATCGATACGCTGACCAATCATCCACCCACAGTCACCGTCGCAGTCGACAATCCACCGTTGGTGGCGCCGATTTACCAGTCAGTCAAGTTTACTTTTGATGAATTGGAAGAAGCGCAGCGTCATGCACAAGGCGCGCGTGAAGGCTATGCCTATTCGCGGATCGACAATCCTACTTTACGCCAACTCGAATTGACGTTGGCCACCATGCAAGATAGGACACATTGTGTGTTGACTTCATCCGGCGTGGCGGCGATCAGCTTGGCATTGCAAGCGCTGTGCAAATTAGGTGATCACATCATTGTATTTGCGGAAGGCTATGGTCCGACGCGAGCGGTAGCACGACGCGTGTTGTCGCGGTTTGGTGTGACGCATTCAATACTCTCGATTGAAGATCTTGCAGGCATTGAAAAAACCTTGAAAGCAACGCCGACTCGATTAATGATCTTTGAAAGTCCCACCAATCCGATTCTGAAAATTGCGGACATCACACGTTTGTGCGAATTGGCCAAAGCCAACGGCTGTTTAACGATATTAGATAACACACTTGCAGGCTTACATGCGCATGGGCAGTATCCTATCGATGTCTTCGTGCATTCACTCACCAAGTATGCAAACGGTCATGGTGACGTGACTGCGGGTGCGATTATTAGCAATGCAGAATTGATGAAGACCGTGCGTGGTGAAGTGTTGGCGATGGGCGTATCGCTTGATCCGCATGCAGCGTTCTTGATTCAACGTGGACTAAAAACTTATGCACTACGTTACGAACGCAGTTGTGAAAATGCGCTGGCGATCGCCACGTTTCTCGAATCGCATGCGATGGTGGAATCGGTGCGTTATCCCGGGTTGAAATCCAATTCACAACACGCACTTGCCATGCAGCAAATGGGTAATGGAGGCGGTGTGATTACTTTTGATATTAAAGGCGATGAAAGCAAGGCAAATGCTTTTGTACAGAAGCTGAAATTATTCAAACTTGCTTCCAGTCTCGGTTCAACCGAATCATTGGTGTTACCCCCTTCCATGATTCAGGCGCGTGATTTGAATACCGAGCAACGATTATGGGCTGGCATAACTGATCGCAGCATTCGCTTATCGATTGGCATCGAACACATTGATGACTTGATTGCGGATTTGCAACAGGCGTTGAGCTAGTTGCGATTGTGCGCATGTATTGCCAGTAGGTGATAACCTTCGATCACCGCTTATGGTGAGCCTGTCGAACCATTCATCAATTAGGTTTGTATCAGCCTTTGATTGGAGTTGAAGAACCCTTCGAGAGGCTCAGGGTGAACGGAGTTGATAAAGAGAATGATTTAATTGATAGGGTAAACGGGTTGATTGATAAGATTAATGGGTTAATTGAAAGGCGAGTGGCTTTAGCCGCTCATGGTGAGCCTGTCGAACCATTCATCAATTTAGTATGTATTAACCTTTCACCGAAGTTGAGAACCCTTCGACAAGCTCAGGGTGAACGGAATTGATAATTCGTTCATGGTGAGCCCTGCTCTATTAACAGGGGAACCATTCCTTATTATTTATTTTTCCTCATCAAATACATCACCACCGATATCACAACACTGACGATAATCGAAGTCATCAAAGGAAAGTAAAAACTAAAGCCTGGTCGCTCAATTCTAATATCACCGGGCAATCGACCCAGTGGCAGTTTCGATAGCCATGGCCAGCCAATGCCGATCAAGGTAATGACAAGTCCGATCACAATTAGCACACGTGACATGTTCGGATACCCAAGGTAAGTAATTTGCTTGATATACTAACCGCTTACTCCCTTATCGTTCTCCGAGTGTTTCAAGGATTCCCATGACTGCCAAGATAATCTATACCCTTACCGACGAAGCTCCCGCGTTGGCTACTTATTCGCTGTTGCCAATTGTGCAAGCTTTTACCAAAGCCGCTGATATCGCCGTTGAAACGCGTGACATTTCCTTGTCGGGTCGCATTCTGGCAAATTTTTCTGATGTACTTAAGCCAGAACAAAAACAAAAAGACGATCTCGCCGAACTCGGTGAATTAGCAAAAACGCCGCAGGCCAATATCATCAAGCTGCCCAATGTCAGTGCGTCCGTGCCGCAGCTCAAGGCGGCAATCAAAGAATTGCAATCACAGGGTTATGCCATTCCCGATTATCCCGAAGATCCAAAGACCGATGCTGAAAAGCAAATCAAGACGCGATACGCGAAGGTGTTAGGCAGTGCAGTGAATCCGGTGCTACGCGAAGGCAACTCCGATCGTCGTGTTGCCAATGCGGTGAAACAATACGCACGCAAACATCCCCACTCCATGGGCGCATGGTCAGCCGATTCAAAGACCCATGTGTCGCATATGGCCTCAGGCGATTTTTACGGCAATGAACAGGCGGCAGTAATTCCAACCGCACAAACATTGAAGATTGAATTCACCGATAAAGCGGGCAACAAAACCGTTCTGAAAGAAGCCTTAAAGGTGCAGCCAAATGAAGTGATCAGTACTACTTTCATGAACTGTAAAGCGCTATGCGATTTTTACGAAGCACAAGTTGCCGATGCCAAAGCCAAAAATGTATTGCTGTCATTGCACTTAAAAGCAACCATGATGAAAGTTTCTGATCCCATCATGTTTGGTCATGCCGTCAGTGTGTACTTCAAAGATGTATTCACCAAGCATGTCGCTGTATTCAAACAAATTGGTGTCAATGTCCGCAATGGATTCGGTGATGTCTATACGAAGATTCAATCATTACCCGAAGCACAACGCGCAGAAATCGAAGCAGACATCAAAGCTGTCTATGCCAAAGGCCCGGCGTTAGCAATGGTCGACTCCGATAAAGGTATTACCAACTTGCATGTGCCGAGTGATGTGATCATCGATGCTTCCATGCCTGCGGCTATTCGCACTTCGGGTCGTATGTGGGGCGCCGATGGCAAAGCCCATGACATGAAAGCGATGATTCCCGATCGTTGTTATGCAGGCATCTATCAAGTCGTCATTGACGATTGCAAAGAACATGGTGCATACGATGTGAAGACCATGGGTAGTGTCAGCAATGTGGGTTTGATGGCACAAGCTGCAGAAGAATACGGCTCACACGATAAAACGTTTGAGATCGCATCGAGTGGTACTGTGCGTGTGCTTGATGCCTCAGGTACGGTATTGACACAACACGAAGTGAATCAAGGTGATATTTGGCGCATGTGTCAAACCAAAGATGTCGCGATTAAGGATTGGGTAAAGCTTGCGGTAGGTCGTGCAAAGGCAACCAATACCACAGCAGTTTTCTGGTTGGATGAACAACGCGCTTATGATCGTACCTTGATCGAAATTGTGAAAAGTAATCTAAAAGGTTACGACATTGCAGAGTGGGATATTCGCATCCTGTCGCCAATCGAAGCATGCAAGTTATCATTGAAACGTATTCGACAAGGCAAGGACACCATTTCTGTCACGGGCAATGTACTGCGTGATTACAACACCGACTTGTTTCCCATTCTTGAACTTGGCACCAGCGCCAAGATGTTGTCGATTGTTCCCCTGTTGCAAGGGGGGGGCTTGTACGAAACCGGCGCAGGTGGTTCTGCACCCAAACATGTACAACAATTTCTGGAAGAAGGTTATTTGCGTTGGGATTCACTCGGTGAATTTCTTGCGTTGCAAGTTTCCATCGAAGACATGGCTACCAAAACGAATAACAACAAAGCCAAAGTACTCGCCGAAACCTTGGACATCGCCAATGGTAAATTTCTTGAGAGTGACAAATCACCCGCACGTAAAGTAGGGCAGATTGATAATCGCGGTAGTCATTTCTATCTTGCGTTGTACTGGGCACAAGCCTTGGCAACACAAACCAAGGATGCTTCTTTGCAATCTGTATTCAAACCGATTGCAGAACAATTGACTGCGAATGAAAAGAAAATTGATGGCGAGTTGATTGGCGCACAAGGTAAACCAGTGGATGTGGGTGGTTATTACCATCCTTCGCCGGATAAATGTTCGGCAGCAATGAGGCCAAGTGGAACGTTTAATTCAATACTGGCAAGTTTGAGGTGATGAATGAAAACCCCGACGTGAGAATGTCGGGGTTTTTAATCATCTACGTTGAAACAAAGGCACCGGTACAGTAATAAATATTGCGAAGCCGTGGTATCGTCAGACTTATAACTTTGTTTGTATGTGGCTGGAGGTAAATAATGTCAAATTTAGGCAGTTTGGGTGATGCGCCTCCAGGTGGAAATCTTGGTCTTTTGGCAAGTCTTCTCGCTAAACCGACTATTACCGGTATCTGGTACAACAAGAAGAAAATAAAACTCGATGGATATCACTTTATTGAATGTCGGTTCGATGGGTGTGAGCTGCATTTAGAGGGGACGAATTTTATTATTGAACGTTGCATAATTGACTCTAAGACTGTTATTTACTTTGGCGGAGATACGACAAAACCAATTCGCTTGTTCAATGCTCGATATGACTGGATGTATTCGAGTGCGCCGCTATTCACACCAGAGCGAGACGAAGACGGAAGAATTACTATTAAATAATCGGCCTATTTAATGAGCAGCCAAGAAAGTAAAGTGTCAGCTCGGGTTAATTTGGCTCCAAAGCGGAGTCAAATTTTTATGACGTTGTTGGGCACTGGCAGTCTATTTTTCTTGTTCTTGGGAACATTGTTCACTTGGAATGCTAAACCATCTTCGTGGATACCATTTGCAGTTGGTGTGGTATTACTTTTGGTCGCTCTACTTAGTTGGTTTGTATCGCGTAAGGACATTGATCTTGATGGCGCGCTGCCAATTACCGTAAAGAATACAAATACTGGCATTGAGGTGACCGCGGACTTAAGAATGTTAACTGGGCAGAGAAAAGTGGCGGCATTGGGTGAGGCGTTGCTTACAGCAGCTACTAGAGATCCCTTGCCAGAGCCTGATGGACTCGTTTCCGATGAAGGTCTTCCGATGCCAGAAAGGAAGGAAGATGCTATGAGAGTTGTCGCGGAAATAAATGAAAAAGTACACGCCGATTGTGACTCATTGAATAAAGCTATAGAGCAATCGACGAAAGCTCATGCAGTGGTGGCGTGGGCCCCAGAATTAACTCCTGTTGCTGATTTCGCTGCAATATCAAATAACAAAGTTGATGAGTAGCTCGTAGGACGCTATGACGAATTAGCGAGGTAGGATCGCGATTACACCATCAAATTCAATTCATCGTTGCTTTAATATGATGGTTAACGATTCTTTGCGTAATGTGCCCACTGCATTAATTCAATATCAAAAAGTAATTGGTGCAATCGCGATTGCACCCTACATTCGAGAGTGTATGAAAGAAATTCGCAATGATGAACGTGTTGCTATTTCTGATTGTCACGCTTGCAATCAGTTCGTAGGCTGGGTTGAAACCCAGCTCTTGCGTATTAATGCTGGTCGCGACCCAGCCTACAAAAATAACCCGGTGGGAATTAATCGTCACGCGCATCATTGCAGCGAAAATACATCTGATTGCGATGGTATCGCGGGGCGCACTGATACTTCCAGAAACTCTCGAAAAGCAGGCGCAAACGTGTCACGACGCATTCGCCACCAGATCTGCACACCTGGCATATGCCAATACATGAACATGTGTATAACCCAGGCGTTCCAGTCTTCTTGTTGAACTACGCCTTCCCTTTGTTGCACGAACATGTTTTCGTAATGCTTGAAAAACACGAATATGATGGACATAAAAGCCATCTTGTCGGCGTTGGTCATTGCAGAGAAGGACTGTTCGTTGGCCGAAATGCCTTGCGCGAATACAGTGGCATTATCGGCGAGGAGTGGTCCAATACTCTGCCAGCCGGCAGCTATGTTTTGATGAATCTGAGCCCGCGTGGCGCGCGCACTCTCTCGCATCTGATAGCCGACAAATACCAGTGACAGAACAACCGCAGCAGCGGCAACGATTTGTGTTACAAAAAAGACTTGTTCAAGCGTCATGATCGAGATCTCCGATTCCATCATTTCATAAATGATGTTGGCACGGTATGCTATATCACCAGCCTACAAACACAAATCGTATTTGTTCACGGTGAATTTGTCGAACTATCTATTTATCAAGCGAAGCAGCAAGGTAGAGTGTAATCGTGATTACACCATCAAATTCAATTCATTGTTGCTTTGATATGTTGGGTTGCGCGAACGAATGCTAACTCATCTATTTCACCTTCCTGGTAATCACATGAACGAACAACTCAACATCGATATGCTACACGCATTAAAAACAGCCTTCTGCTACATGCCCAAAGCCATTGAGGTAAACAAATACGATCATGGCGATCGTATGGATCGTATTTTGGCTGACATTCAACTGGTGCGCGAGGCATTGTTGGTAAATGGTATTGATCCGGAAGAAGTGAAGGGCGAGTTGTATCCTGATGATGGCGGCAGGTCGTACTATTGACTTAATGAACTCCTCCAACCAAAAGCAAGGTAGGGTGTAATCGTGACTACACCATCAAATTCAATTGCATCATTGTTTTGATATGGTGGATTAACGACTCTGCGCGTAGCGCGCCATTGCATTTATTCAATATCAAAAGGCAATTGGTGCAATCACGATTGCACCCTACATTCGAGAGTGTATGAAAAAATTTATCTCAATGATGAGCGTATTTCTATGTTGGTTGTTACGCCAGCAATCAGTTTCGTAGGCTGGGTTGAAATACATGAACGAACAACATCATCCATTCACTGCGCGTGCTGTTGTTGAAGCGACGATTTTCCGTACTTTAGATTTGAAATTTTTCTGTGCCTGATACAAATCATAATCGGTTTGCAACCCTAACCAATAACCTGGTGAAGTTCCAAGTGCGCGTGACAATCGCACATCCATTTCTGCGCTGATCGCAGAAGCACCATTCAGAATTCGCGATAACATTGCACGTGTAATACCTAACGACTCAGCTGCGTGACTAACAGTTGTTTCGGTTAGCCATTCGCGCAAAATTTCGCCAGGGTGGGGAGGATTGTGCATGTTCATAAACAACACCTAGTGATAATCACGATAGTCGACCAATACAACATTGGTTCCTTCAAATGCAAAAGTCAGTCGCCAGCTTTCATCCACCCACACCGACCATTGTTCAGAAGATTGTCCTTGCAATGGATGTAATCGCCAGCCGGGAACATTCATGTCACCGGCTCTTGTAGCGCGACTCAAAGCACCAAGTTGAAGTCGCAATCGCTTGGCATGCTTTGGTTGAATGCCTGATACTTTTTCAGTAAGAAAAAATGCCTTGATTCCCCGGTGTCTGAATGACTTAATCACAACTGGTTGCCTGATTCCCTGTGCGTATAGCCTCAGTATACACAGGTGGCGCCTACTGTCCAGCTGTTCAAATGACGAAATTTGTATTCAAATCCGTCCAATGTAATCAGTGTACGAACAGCTCAATACCGATCGTGTTAATCATAATGTTCATGTCGTGACAGAACGATTCGACTGATGTGCAATTTGATCTTGTACTGCAAGCAGTAGATCGTGCCGTGCCACTTGTCCAACCAGTGTTTGATGCCATTGACCCGAAGTCACTGGAAGCG
Source organism: Steroidobacteraceae bacterium (assembly GCA_025927665.1). Lineage (GTDB taxonomy): Bacteria > Pseudomonadota > Gammaproteobacteria > Steroidobacterales > Steroidobacteraceae > CAILZL01. The sequence goes on from JAICKZ010000137.1 coordinate 7,727, forward strand.
TGAGTGCATCGGAGTGTAAAAATACATCAAGGGCAACGCCCAGTGTCATCTCTGTTTGCAGGCTGAGTGGCACTGGATCGGCGACAATGTCGATGGTCACATCCACGAGTACGCGTCCCGATTTAGTTTCGTTCAGGAAACGATGTGGATTAACCCAGGCGACCAGCTCGTTGTCATCGTCCACCACATAGATGGTATCGACGGCGCGCTTGGGCAACTCATTCAATACCGTTTGCAACGGTGTACCGCGTTTTACAACGGCATTACAAGGTTTGATCAATGCATTGATAGTTTGTAAATGCCATACCGGTTGATCGATATGATGACCATCACGATTGGGCCCCAAGGCTTGATGATAAATGGACTGACCGTGACGATAAACTTTTGCAGTGTAATGGGCAGTAACACAAGCGAGCATGAGTGGCAGCACCACTTGATAATCCAAGGTCATTTCAAACATCATCAATATCGACATCAATGGCGCGTGAGTGGTAGCAGCGAGAAAGCCGCCCATGCCTACTAATGCATACGCACTGCCACTTGCAGTCGTATGAGGTAATGCAACATGCAATGCGCTGCCGACCAATGCGCCGATCGCCGCGCCAACAAATAAGGTGGGCGTGAAGACGCCACCGACAGCACCCGAGCCGACGGTCGCTGCAGTGCTGAATACTTTGGCGACAAGAATGAGCAACAATATCCATCCCGTCAATTCACCGTTCAATATGTCGCTGACCG
>JAICKZ010000263.1 GCA_025927665.1 Steroidobacteraceae bacterium
ATGTTAGCGTGCCATTCACGCATGATCATATTCATGGCTGCAGTATCGGCAAATAACTCCGCATGTTTGTAGGCGCGTGCAAGAATATAAATTTTGCCAACATTGTGGATCAATCCGGTCAACAATGCTTCGTCAGCATTGATTCCAGGTGAACGACTGGCAATGGTGTAAGCCAACGCTGAAACCATGGTGGCGTGATTCCATAGTTTTTCCAGATCTTTGATGATGTGCTGTAATTCCGAAGCACGACGCAATTGTGCGATGGCAAATGCAACCGCCGCAGTGCGCACATTATTTTGACCGATACGATTGATGGCGGTTTTTAATTCAGTGATGTTCTTACCGCCACGATTAAGTGCAGCGGAATTCGCCAACGTCATCACACGTGCTGCCAATCCTGCTTCTGAACCAACGATTCGTGAAATCTGTTCAGGACTGACATTTTCATCTGCCAATGCCTTGCGAACTCGGGTTGCAACATCAGGATAAGCAGGTAGCTCAACTCGCCCGCGCGATACTTCCGCCGCAAGCTCAGCAACAAATTGGAAAGCCGCTTGTGTTTGCTTTGCGGATACATTGTCTTGTGCTGCATTAGCGGCCATAGTTCAAACCTCAACCTTGGTCAATCATCAATTCAAAACATTAACTGGGTGCATCACGCTGCGTGAGCCACAACCAGCTTGAGAATGACGTCCGCGATATTATTCAACGATTCCACCTTCTCTGCTGCGCCCAACTTCACAGCACTACCCGGCATTCCCCACACGATACTCGATGCTTCGTCTTGCGCGATGGTATGAGCCCCGGCCTCAAGCATTTCTTTCAAGCCTCGTGCGCCATCGTCACCCATGCCAGTAAGAATCACACCGATCGCATTCGGTCCTACTTTTTGCGCCACCGATCGAAACATCACATCCACACTGGGACGATGACGATTCACGGCAGGACCTTGACTGAGGCGACATACATAACGCGCACCATCGCGATCAATCAATAAATGGTAATCACCGGGTGCAATGTATACATGGCCGGGAACGATATATTGACCTTCTTCAGCATGAAATACTTTCATTGCGCATACTTTATCGAGCCGTTCAGCAAAAGGTTTACTGAAAGCAGCAGGAATATGCTGCGAAATCACTATTGCCGGCGCATCAGGTGGAAAAGCACTAACCAGTTCACGTAACGCTTCGGTACCGCCGGTCGAAGCACCAATGGCAATAATCTTCTCGGTGGTGCGTAACAAAGGACGTGATCGCTGTTGCGAAGGCAATACCGCATCGGCACTCAATTTGGGTTTTGCATTGGCAATTATCGCAGAATGTCTACCCATCACATTCGCGCCTGCAGCTACTTTTACCTTGGCTATTAACTCTTCGGTGTATTGTCGCAAGGTACCGGTCAAATCAATTTTGGGCTTGGCAACGAAATCGATGGCACCCAGTTCCAACGCTCGCAATGTGACATCGGCGCCCTTCTGCGTCAGTGAAGACACCATCACCACAGGTGTGGGTCGCAGACGCATTAAGTTCTCTAAAAAAGTCACCCCATCCATTCGTGGCATTTCAACATCCAATGTGATGACGTCAGGATTTAATGTCTTGATTTTTTCGCGCGCTACAAAAGGATCGGCGGCCACACCGACCACTTCAAGTTCAGGGTCACTATTCAACATCTCGGTAAGCATTTGTCTTACCAATGCTGAATCGTCCACAATGAGTACTTTCTTTTTTGTCACGTTGTTCTCTGCAATACATCAGAACAAATCAATAGAACCTGTATCAGGTTGCTGATCAATGGTTTTACTGTAACTGGCTTCCTGTTTAACCACGGTGAAGCTTAATGCACCAGCAAGATGTTTTACACGTACGCGTCCCGTCGCAGGAAAATACTGCACATGTCTGGGTCTGGTGTTACCAACGTCTTCTGACACAACCATCAATCCTTCTTGTTTCAAAAATTCACGCACGAATATCACATTGTGCTCACCCACATCCGTGGTTGCAGCCAATACACGTGCACCGCCGAAAACTTTCACTTCAAGATCCGATCGCAATCCGCCTGCAGTTAAGATTTTGTTGATAAGTTGTTCCATGGATGCACTTCCATAACGTGTTGCCGTACCGGCGACAGCGTTCCAAGTGTCACCGCCGCTACCATTTTCATTACGCGGATGCGGCAACATAAAATGATTCATTCCACCTACACCAGTTCGAGGATTACGAATGCATGCAGAGACGCAAGAACCCAGTACGGTATCAAGCACTTCATCTTCCCTGGTTACATAGTAATCGCCGGGCAATAGCTTGGCGATCACGTTACCACTGACAGGATCACGATAACGGCGAATGTTATCAAAACCCATCATGGCACGCGGTAGTGGTGCTTTCGCATTAACCGATTTCGGTTGCTCTACCAACTAACCTCCAACCTTGCGGTAAATGGTGCGTCCTACCAACTTGAAATGACTGTGCTGTGAATGTATCGACTCTGAATGACCCAAACATAAGTAACCGCCATCTGCCAGTAATCCGGCATAGCGCATCAACAAACGATCACGCGTTGGTTGATCAAAATAAATCATGACATTTCGACAGAAAATCACATCGAAGGGTCCCCGCATCGGCCAGTTATTCATTAGATTGAGTGGTCGAAAAGTAATCAATGATTTGAGTTCCGGGATCACCTGCAAATCACCTTCATCATTATTATCATTGCCTATAAACCAACGACGGCGGCGCTCTTCTGATATGCCAGTAAGACGCTCGCTGTTATAGATTCCCTGTTCAGCAATATGCAGTATCTCGCTATCAATATCGGTTGCCAAAATTTTAAAATCCCAACCGCGTGCATTACCCAGTACTTCGGCACTTGAGATAGCAATGGAATAAGGTTCCTCTCCACTGGAACAACCTGCTGACCAGATGCGCAAACGACGCGTGCGTTGATTGCGACCCATGGCTTCAGGCAACATCACGGACATTAATGCATCGAAGTGATGATTCTCACGGAAGAAAGAAGTGACATTGGTGGTAATCGCATTGATCAGTCCCACCAATTCTTCGGGGCCACCGTTACGAATAATATCGCAGTACTCTCCGATTGAACTCAGTCCCAGTTCGCGCGCACGTCGTACCAAGCGTCCCTGCACCAATTGCATTTTGTTACTGCTAAGTACAATGCCCGCATTCTTCTCCACAACAGTACGCACAAATTCGAACTCTTGCGGGGTGATCTGCACATCGAGCAATACATTGGCAATCGGTTTGTCAAAATTTGGCAACATGCAGCACGCGACTGTCAATTGTTCGTTAGCAACGCATTGGAAAGAATTTCAAACTCATTACATGCAGCCAAATGCACACAGCATGTACTAATCGTCTACGCCACTGCAGACATTGACGATACACCGATGATGTCGATACCAATCAAACGATCGATATCCAGCAACATCACCATACGATCCGAAACCGTCGCCAGTCCTTGTATATAATCAGTATTCACTTCAGGGCCCAGCTCCGGTGGTGGCTTGATATCTTCGCCTTGAATGTTGATCACATCAGATACACCGTCAACCACGACACCAAAATTACGCTTACCATGTCCTGAATCAATCGATAACACGATGATCACAGTAACCGCGGTGTACTCAGCACGATCAAGATTCAAACGCATGCGTAAATCAACCACCGGCACAATAGAGCCGCGCAAATTCAATACACCTAATACATGCGATGGTGATTGTGGAATACGAGTGACTGGCGACCATCCGCGAATTTCCTGTACACGCAAGATATCCACGCCATAGGTTTCTTCGCCCAGCATGAATGTCAGCATCTGATTCAAACTGCTGAGACCATTTTCAGACTGTACTGCACTCTTCATTCAATTCTCCACCCATGTTCAATCAAAGATAGCTTTGGAATACCTTTACCTACGCGATATTTGACTAGAATTCCTGCCATACATTATCGTCGCCACTGGCGCGTGCCATGGTTTGTGAAGTTGATGATCGAGTTGCAGAACGGGCTGCATGACGTTGTGGCGTAACGGCTCGTACATTAGGACGCGCGGTTGCAGGTGGTGCAACAATCTCAGCAACTGCTGAGGCATTGGTATTCTTGAAGAAACCAATTTGTTGCACAAGTGCATTGGCTTGTTGTTGCATCGCCTTGCTTGCTGCGGAAGCTTGCTCAACCAGCGCGGCATTTTGTTGCGTCACACCGTCCATTTGCGTGACTGCGTTATTGACCTGTTCAATGCCCGCAGATTGTTCCTGACTTGCAGCTGCAATTTCGGCAACGATGTCAGTGACCTTCTTAACGCTCTCCATAATTTCTGCCAATGTCTTGCCTGATTCATCTACTAACTCTGAACCCGCTTTTACCTTGTCCACTGAATCATTGATCAG
>JAICKZ010000074.1 GCA_025927665.1 Steroidobacteraceae bacterium
AAAACTGAGATAGCATGTTATGGGTACTTCGACAATAGTCAACTATGTAACCCGGAGAAGACCCCTTCACAACTTGTACTCCGGAAGCTATCCAAATAGCTCTGGCTTCATTGTCGCTGTACTGCTCATGCCCGCACAAGAACTCCAAATCAGAACCTGATTTGGTTCTGAAGATTGCAACCATAATCACCACTAAAATTATGATTGCGACTAAACCAAAGACTTTTTTCTTGCTCACAAGATACTCTTAATTTTAAATAAGACTTCGTAACCGAATCATTTTTCAAAATGATCAAGTGCATATCTATACGCCATGACCACACTAGAGCCGTAATACTGATGGCCGTATTCATGAAGAATAGTCCATCGCATCGTCTCCGTAGGAGACCCAAGTAACCTAGCGTTGAATGCGAGCGTAATCGATTGTAATAGACTTCAATGTAATTGAATGCCTGTTCTTTAAGGAAAAGAACTTTTCCCAATTTTGAAGGAAGTTATCAAATGGTCGAACCGACATACTCCCGGGACAGATAGCCAACTAGAAGATTTCTTAGATTTAATCGCAAGAAAGTTAAAGAAGTAATTTTTCTGACATCACTCAGATCAATTAGAAATTTTGGATCATCTCAAATTATGATTCTCGATTATTGTGTTGGTCTTTTTCGCTATTGGTAATGCAGGTATCCGTAAGAAATAAATCAACGGATACCCACATTGCAAGTCATCTATCAATTCAAGTCACTTATAAATAAATTAGTAACCAACTGATAGCAAGTCAAACTAATCATGAACGATGGCGAGCTGCTTCGGAGTGACCTCGTGAGTCACCAAACCAGCCACCATGTCCGCGACCACCGGAACGGCTTGAGCGTCCATTTCCTTCATCGTCATCCGAACGACTGCGAGATGAGCCACGACTTTCCCAGCCCTCTTCCGCAGCGCGTGAATGACCTTCAGAATCACCGAACCATCCGCGACCACTTCCTGAAGAGCGGCCGCCGCCACTTGAACGACTTGAGTAACGTCCACCTTCATCTTCATCATAGCGACCACGGGAGGAGCCACGATTTTCCCAGCCTTGTTCTGAAGCACGTGAGTGGCCTTCAGAATCGCCGAACCATCCACCCTGTCCGCGACCACCACTGGAACGACTCGAGTAACGCCCATTGTTTTCGTCTTCATCATAACGGCCACGAGAAGAACCACGATTTTCCCAACCTTGTTCTGAAGCACGCGAATGACCTTCAGAATCGCCAGACCAACCACGGCCGCCACCGCTTGAACGATTCGAATAACGTCCATTGTCTTCATCTTCATCGTAACGACCGCGAGAGGAACCTTGTCCTTCCCAACGTTGTTCTGAAGCACGCGAATGACCTTCAGAGTCGCCATACCATCCACGACCACTTCCTGAAGAACGTCCACCACCGCCTGAACGTTGATCCTCTTCATAATCATTACCACGACCATATTGACGACCACCACGGTTGTAGTCATCGTCATCCGTAAAGCGACCACGTTCGTCTCGATTTCTCGAATGGGATTGCTGATTCATATTTCTCTCCTCGTAATCATCTGTTGAATTAGTTGTGACATTTAATGAACGGAACGGCACTGCTTTGGTCTGCAGATTCTCCTTATGAGCAAGCAGCTCGTTTTTACGAGCTTGCAACTTGGCGCCCAAACCCTTTAGATCTACACCTGCTTCTTTTGCTTTCTCAAAAATTCCTTCGCCCGGCTTTTCCTCTTCTGCCACGTGATGCTTGATGTATTCCGACAACACCTTTACTTTCGCGTCATAGAATTCTTCTTCCGGTGACTGCTTGAGTAACTCATTAATAAGCACCTTGGCGCCGTCGTGCTCTACCTGAGCTTCATCCAATAGTTTTGATTGCACACCTTTTTCCCGACATGCGGCATAGAACAATTCTTCCTCTAGCATGGTGTGCACAATCAATTCCGTGCATACCTGTTGAGCCAGTTGTTGCTTCTCACTTATCGAATTTGCTTTCTGATATTTTTCGAACAGTCCTTCGACAGTTCGATGATCAGCCTTTAGCAGTGCGACTGCATCTGCATTGCCGGCACCCGTTTGAGTTCCCTGCTGTGTAACGGATGCTGACCCTGTATTTGTAGTCTCCGCTTTCTTTTCCTGCTTATTCATATCTCCTCCTATTTAATAAAAATTAAACCACATCGATATTATTTTTTTCAACGCATAGAGTATTTCGGGTGATGCAGGGAAGAAGTCGGACCTGATGTCGAGGCACAGTAAGATATGCCCTGCACTTATCGATAAAAATTTTCATGAAGTAACTCAGAGACGATGACGACAAATGCGTTTTGATAATTTATTCGTCGCCAGATTAAATTTTAAAACGAAGAAATGAGATAACAAGAATCAAACATCAAGTTCATCGATTAAATAAATTAATTCTAATCATGCATTACACGCTGGTAATTGGTAATACAGTAGAAACTTTATTGACGTTGAAACATACGACTGACTATTTTTTATCGAGCTGAATGCGAAGATTGCGCAGGTGATGATTGTTTTATAACATCCTTAGTTCATCGATTGCGTTGTGATGTCATGCAACAGATGTTGCGCGTAGACACGTGATACACTGAGCATGTCAATGCTCACGCTACTTGGTAGATCAGGCTACTTATATTTTTCTCGACATCCTTATCGGATATTATCAAGAAAGGCTCTTATTTTTGCTCCAACGCTGCAACTCTTCAAAGCCACCAATGTATTTACCATTGATAAATATTTGTGGCACCGTGTTCTTTCCGGTCACTGCGGCAACTACTCGATAGCGGTCATGTGTTGGCAACGGCACTTCAACGTAGTCATATTTTAATTCATTGAGCAATTGCTTGGCTCTGGCGCAGAAGCTGCAGCCGGGTCGTGTAAAAATCGCAACTTGATCGGGAATCGTTGCAGAAGCGTTAACGTAGTTCAACATCGTATCCGCATCCGATACTTCGAAGGGATCACCCGATTTATCGGGCTCAACGAACATTTTATCAATTACGCCGTTCTTGACCAACATCGAGTAGCGTCGCGCGCGTCTACCCAGTCCCGCTTCGGATTTATCTATCCACATGCCCATTTTGTCAGTAAATTCTCCATTGCCATCTGCCAACAACCTTACCTGATCACAACTTTGCGATCTTTTCCATTCATTCATTACAAACGGATCGTTAACCGCGATGCATATGATTTCATCAATGCCGTTCTTAAAAAAAACCGATGCAAGCTCGTTGTACCGAGGCAAGTGTTGATTTGAACACGTAGGCGTAAATGCTCCCGGCAGTGAAATCACGATGACTGATTTATTTGCAAACAATTCACTGGTATTGAAAACTTCGACACGTTCATTTTCATCAAGCGCGTAAAGCGACACATTGGGTATTTTTTGCTTTTCTTTACCCACAGGCGTTTCGACTTTTCGCATGTTCGTCGCTTGCATGTTCATTGCTTACAACCTTTGCATGGTGATTAGTGGTCTTTAACTCTATCCCTCAGGTAAATAACCATCATCAGCGCGAGAACATAAGCCATGAAAGATTTGTCCGACAGTTTCAGCATTGAGTTGTACAAGAGCTCGATCAATGGACCTGGACGAACTGCTGTTTTTTGTGGTCCATTGATCGTCATTCACTTAAGTTATGCATTCACCAATGCCATTGATGCAGTAGGATATCGATCACCTGCAATTGCATGACTGGCCAGCACCTCTGCAATGGCTTTTCTTTCTGCATCATTAAGCACGAGATTGGCAGCGGCGGCGTTTTCATTAAGGCGTTCAATCCTGCGAGTACCGGGAATCGGCACAATGTTCTCACCTTGATCCAGCAACCAAGCCAAGGCCAGTTGTGCTGGCGTAACTTTACGTCGTGTTGCCAACTGATTAAGTGCAGTGACCAACTGAAGATTTTGTTCGAAGTTCTGCTTTGCAAAGCGCGGATTATTGCGTCGCCAATCGTCCGCCGCAAGCTGCTCGGCATTCTGAATTGCTCCGGTCAAAAATCCACGTCCTAATGGGCTATAAGCCACAAAACCAATATTCAACTCGCGACACACTGGCAATACACTTTCCGCGATATCGCGTGTCCATAATGAGTATTCGCTTTGCAATGCAGTGATAGGATGAATGGCATTCGCACGACGAATTGTATTCGCGCCAGCTTCGGATAACCCGAGATAGCGAACCTTTCCCTGCTTTACTAACGTTGACATGGCACCGACGGTTTCTTCAATGGGAACTTTAGGATCCACTCGATGTTGGTAGTACAGATCAATTTGATCAACGCCCAATCGCTTTAAACTCGCATCACAAGCTGTGAGTACATACTCGGGTCGCCCGTTGACACCTAAGAACTCTCCTTTCGGGCCACGCATGTTGCCAAACTTCGTTGCCAACACGACTTCACTGCGTCGCGTTTTCAACACTTCAGCCAACAATCTTTCATTCGCACCCCAACCATACATATCAGCGGTGTCGAGAAAGTTCATGCCAATATCAAGCGCATGATTAAGTACTTTTATGCAGGCGACCTGATCCGCTTCACCATAGAATTCTGACATACCCATGCAACCCAAACCGATTGCTGATACTTCCAGGTCTTTACCAAGTTGGCGTCGAGGAATGGAATTGTTCATATATGCACCTTTAAGTTGTATTCGATAGCAGTAAGATACAGGTTACAACGTCGATATCATCACCCTTTTCTCTTCAGTTCTTGCCTATTTCTGCAAATCAGCCATAAAAATCGTCTCGATTTATATCAGGCAACGGCATAATAAAAAGCAACTAATGACGGAGCAAGCTCGTGAACGTAGTATCCATCAAGCGCGAAGTAAAAATTAACTCGATGTCACCGCAACAAAGCGAATTGGTGCAGCGACTTGACGCACATACAAAGCAGGATGGCTTGCAGATCACTGCCATCAATGGTGTGGAGCTACTCCGTGCAGAACTGCCAACGCGTTTGCTACCTGCAGTGTATCAACCATGTCTGTGCTTCGTGGCGCAAGGAAGCAAGCGTGCGGTCTTGGATGGCAGCTTCTACACCTATGATCCACTACATTATCTTGTGGTTTCTATGACCATGCCCGTATATGCAGAAATCATCGATGCCAGCGCTGTCAAACCTTATCTCGCACTGCGCATTAAAATCGATACTGTAGAACTGGCATCACTCATGTCCAATCGCGTTTCCGCAAATGCGTCCCAACAAGCTGGCAATCATGCATTGTATAGCGCAGCCATGCAGCCGCCCATGCTGGATGTGATATTGCGACTGGTGCGTCTCCTTGATACTCCGCAAGACAGTGCCGTACTCGCGCCCCTTGCATTGCGCGAGATTTACTATCGTGCGCTAACCGGCGATCTTGGAGAACGTCTGCAACAACTTATAGTCGCCGATAGTTATGCGCAACGTGTGGGACGCGCCATCGAACTATTGCGTAACCAATACCACTTGCCCATACGTATGCAGACATTAGCCGACGTTGCACATATGAGCTTGTCGTCATTACATCATCACTTCAAGTCGATCACCGCAATGTCGCCATTGCAATATCAGAAGCAATTACGTTTGCATGAAGCAAAACGATTGATATTGAATGATGGAATGGATGCAGCGAATGCCGCGCATCGAGTCGGATATGTCAGTCCCTCACAGTTTAGCCGTGATTACAAACGCTTATTTGGCGCTTCACCTAAGCGCAACTAATGCTCTTTCGAATTACCGAGTTGTCCACTTGCAATCCTGATAAGTGCTGATGTTGCTGCTGTTTTGTCATCTGAGTATAGCTCTCGCTGTCGACCGCTCGATACATTTTTTGCCCAGCGACTGTGCGCAAAAATATGTTTTTATTGCTATAAAATCAGCTCCGACGCCGCAGTTGACTAAAATTGCGATGTCGTATCTAAGTGTGAAGCGGTTCTCGCTCACTACTGCAAGACAACCCCTTTCCTAAATGTTGTGCTACCGGTGCCGATGATGACCACAGAACCTACTGATTAAGTAGGACCAACATGGTCAGCAGATTATCTGACTGAATCCGGAGCCAAGCTTATGCCGAGTGTTATTCTCGCCGTTGATGATTCAGCCTCCATGCGTCAAATGGTGCGCTTTACACTTGAAAGTGCCGGATATGAAGTTGTGCAAGCTTCGGACGGTATCGAAGCTTTGGACTATGCAAAAGCAGGCAATGCTGATTTGGTACTGACTGATGTAAACATGCCACGTATGGATGGCCTTACCTTAGTACGCGAATTACGTAATCTGAGCAATTATAAGGGAATTCCCATTCTGGTTTTAACTACAGAAGCAGGGCAAGATACAAAGATGCAAGGTAAACAAGCGGGCGCTACGGGCTGGATTGTCAAACCGTTTAATCCAGAACAGTTACTCGCCACTATTCAACGCGTGCTGTAAACCGGACCCTGATCAATTGGGACCCAGCATGTTACCAAATTCAAATGATTCTCCGACTCATAATGGTGGTGTCACAACCCCACCTAATTGGTCGCCGCAACAGCAAACAGCACGCATGCTGGCGCTGTGCGAAGCGCAAATAGAAGCGGCTACGCATGATTCAGACGCCGCGGTTGATACATTGATCAGTTCATTTGCTGACTTGATGACCCTGGTTCGTGAGCTTAGTGCTGAATCCAATGCGAACCACACTGATACACAAACCATCAAGTTTGCCAGTGAAGAAGAGATGAAACAGCGTTATCAAAATCTCAGTCGACAAGTTAACAATGCAATTGTTGCTTTTCAATTCTATGACAAATTATCGCAACGGCTGAGTCATGTTCGTTACAGCTTATCGACTCTTGCCTTGTTTGTTTGTGATCGCACCAATTCCCAGAAACCTGAACATTGGGAAAAACTTTTGGGAACGCTGAGTCGTTTGTATCGAACTGCAGAGGAGCGCGCAACTTTCGATAGCATCGTCAGTAGCCTTACTCTCAATACCAATACCGAAAAGCCAAAACCACTATCCCAAGGCAACATCTCAGAAGGCTCAATCGAACTATTTTAATTTGTTCGGCATTCTGCCGAAGCTGTTTTACATATACGACTGACATAAGTTACTTACAGTTTTAAGCGCGTCTCATATTCCGCACTGATCTTATTAGCGGCACAGCGATTGAGAACTGTCACACAGCGACTGCAAGTGTATAAACAGTATCGTGCAATCGAAACATTCGTATGCTAATAACACGAGCTTTTAAGTACTTACATAAGGCTTATGAAATCAGTAACGATGTTGGTAATAGTGATTTCTCTTCAACCGAGGAACGTGCCATGGTGTTGAACTCAAAGACGATTGTAAATCTTGCGATCACCACTGCAATGATTGGTTTGGTTGCATGGGCTTCCGCCACATTCTTGATGAAGCCAGCACCAAGTCATGTGGTTGGCGTTGTCGAAATTGGCGAAGTACAGTAACGATCAAGTATCAAAGCCAGTGGCGTTGCCGGTCAAAACGAATCCAGTTCAGAGATGAACTGGATTATCCGGTTCTGGCTGCATTGTCAGTGTCATTTTCTCACCCACTCGTAACGTGGCGCCTTCGCCGATAACTATTACGGCATTCTGACCAAAGATAAGTCCTTTCAATCGAAGAGCGCGCCGATAAGTGGTGAGCGTCCGCAATGGTTCCTCTCCTTCAACCATTCCAGTATCTTGATTGGTAGTGGTGATTTTGCAGCGGGTGCATGGCTTCACCAAGCGCAGACACACTTCACCATTACGTAACTCATCAACATCATCTTCAAAATAAGGATCGACACCGTCGATCACAATGTTCGGTCGAAAACGATTCATCGGTAAAGGCACCGCTAAGCGCGAGTTCAGATCCGCCAACGATGAATTGGAAATAATCATGATTGGAAAACCGTCGGTAAAGTGATTAGGGGCGCGCAAAGCACCGGTCCAATCTCGATTGCTAAGCCGCATACGTTCATCATTAAACCGCACCAATCGCAACGTCTGTTGTAAAAAACTGGAGAACCATTCAGCTGCAGCAGTACCTTCATCCCAAGCAAGACAAAGATCACGCCAAATTGAAACTTGCATTGAATGTGATTGATTCAATCCCGATACGTGTAAAGGCGGCATGGTAGGCGCATTAAGCACCAGCCCTTGTTCGTGAAGCGTCGGTTGAATCAACGCCATACGCGGTAAATCGCGCTGTGTTACAAACGATCCATCGGGCCTTACCAGCATCCAACGACGATCATGTTCCAATCCGGTTTCGCAGAGTCGTGCCTGCTGAAGTGCAATGCCAGCACATGACTTTACGGGATAAATATTTAATGCACTGATGGTTGCAATGGGCAAGCGTTGCATCTTTTCTGTCACTTTCTGTACACCAAACTAAAGTGCTGTGTTTCCATGAATTTCACTGACAATGTTACCGACAGCAACAAAGAACCCTCTGGCTCTTCACGATAGCGTTCATGAATGTCTACTCCTGCCCGGCTGTCCTTCGAATGTACGACGAATTCCTGATTCTGCCAACCCGCTGCAATGCGCAAGTAAGCGAATGTGGTCACCAAGGTACTGTATGAGCCGGGTTCAAAGGTACGCCTCGCACCATTCGACGCGGTAATGATGAATTGCCCGGGTTCATCAACGATAGTCAAATCACACTCCGGCGTTACTGCTGCAAGCAGCGCTTGATATTGTTCTTTCTGCTCGCGAAGCTCCCATCCATAGGGCAGGTTACGCATTTCGCCGCCTTCCAGTAGATCAGCTCCATGCTTTCTGCCACTGTGCTTGGTTGCACCGCGTAATTCTTTTGCCTGCGCAGTTTCCAACGCATTCCGCAGCTGTTTTTCGATGGCAATGCAATTCGCAGGATCAGCACGCCAATGTCCATCAAGCGAGTGCGGTCGCGCCGACGTCATTTGCAAGGATGGCTCGCATGCCGCACACAGTAAGCCCAAGAACAAAACTGCAATTGTATTTTTGCAACGCATGAAACGATTTATACCTGCATGACCACAACCAAACCAATGCGCAAGTGTGCCTGCAACAGGGGGATGGCTGCAAATAAGAACGCTTAAGCAATAGTTGAATAGCCAATATTAAGGTTAACTAATTCCACTGAACATTAACCGACTTGATCTTTCTGGCGGTCTCATGACCGCCCGTTAGCGGGTCGCCATGCATTCAACTACTTGACCGCCGCGACTAACGGAGACGGCGACTAAAGGCACGAGTATCGTCATCATCACTTTAAATTATGTGAATGCATATGCCAGTTGCACCTAGGGCCGATAATCACAACGCCAAGATCTTTATAAGAAACATCCGGAGCGTGATACCAACCAAATAATTCTTGATTCTTTCCAAAATAAAATGGCCCATCACGATGTCCTATGCGTTGGTTACCGATACTTGAAATTACCTTTTAGATTTAGAAATCGCAATTCAAAATAATGATAACTCAGTTTAGCTAGCAACAAGCTAACCACAATAAATGCTGTAACGCCTACAAGCCGTACCAGTGATGGCGTCAAGTGTGATGCAAGCCAAGGATGGGCAGCCACAACCAGGCGGAACACCGGCCGATGAATAATGTACAACCCATATGATATTTTTCCAACTCGCACCAAATATCGATTATTAAATATCTTAATTTGATCACGCATACATGCCAGGATCAATAATCCTGATGTTAGATTCAATAAGGTGTAACCCCATACATACTGTAGCGCACTGGGCATATGGTACGGATAACCAAACGACCATAATGCAAATCGCCATCCCTCTGATAAATTTGCCGCAATGCCTGCTGCTAAAGTGAACGTTGCTGTACCCAACACCCACCATCGAATTTGCTTAATCCACTGCAAATCAAATAGAGCTACCGCTGCACCTGCTGCAAAAGAATCCAATAAAGTGGGTGTAAAGAAATATAACTGTCTAAGCTCTAATATGTGTGTCTCAATCAACAACCAACGTGCTATCGGCGCACCCACCAACATCAATAATATAGCAGCGCGCAATGTATTTTTATTCAGGAACCAAATTACGACAGGCCATAACAGATAAAACTGTTCTTCGACGGCAAGGGACCAGAAATGAGAGTACACATCGCTAATCGGCACCAGATCAAGCATGTGACCAAAATTCAGCGTGTATGTGAATAGCCATGGCCGAGCTATCGGCCACGTCTGAGGCAATGAGGTTAGTTGCCACAATACTTCGCCAATGAGCATGAACAACATGAACAAGGGGAAAATCCGCAACGCGCGACGGACTAAAAATGTTTTTAAATAGGATCCAAAGGTATCCGCATTCGTCTTTGCATCAACCAGTATTCGGGTTATTAAAAAACCCGATAGTACAAAAAATAACCAAACACCGATCCATCCACCGCCGAGCAACGCGTGATAATGCACCGCCATCACCAATGCAATTGCCAATGCACGCACGCCATCCAGCGACGTAATATGACGCATAGTAGTGCTATTGTCTTGACTCATAAATTGTTGGGAATATTTAGATTCAATGATTGTGGACGAGGCGATTGAGGTTACTCACGTACTTTACCAGCATAATGAGTTTCTTATCGTAGTGGTTATTCGCTAATTCTCGTTGGCGTTCGGCTACGCAAAGAAATTTTAATTGTTCCGTAGGTCGCAGCCCGCCAGCACCATTCAAGCGGACCATAGTTAAAACGCTTGAGCCACCAGTGAGTCAGCATAACTTGTACTATCCACAATATTATTCCCAGCAATAAAGCCTGAGTTTGGCCAATCCAACGATAAGCACCGATACCGAAGTTATAAAAAAATGGCACGCCTATCAGCGACTGCCCAACATAGAATGACAACGTCATGCGGCCCGGCGCGGCTAATAACTTAAGTACTCGTTGAAATAGCGGATACTGATACAACAAGACAATTGTTAACACGGATACAAAGGCCAGAACAGTATTGGAATACATTTCCAGAATTCCTTTCCACGCATCATCCATTTTTTCTGCATGTGGAATTGCTGTAAACCAGCGCTCGCTGTAATAACACGCTAGTGCAACAAGAACTGCGCCTACCAATAATGGTAAGTAACGTTTACGATAACGATTTACATCGGTAAAGAAATTGATCTTCGCTAACCAAAAACCCAAAAAACTCAGTCCAACGACATTGGCAAAACGCCCGCTCTCCAACATGTAACACCATTTTCCGAGCGTGCCATCGACCATATTGGCTGCAACCACTTGAGCAAAGCTGCCATGCGCATAAAATTCGTATACGGCTTTTTGTATGTATTGAAAGAAAGGTTGTTCATATTCAATATTGCTATGAACAATCCAAGCAATAAAACCATATGTCGTTGATTGCAACAGCAACAACGCACTGATCCCCAGCACTGACCAACGTGGTGCCGACCATAATGGCAGCAACAACAGCCCTGCCACTGCCAGCACCTGCAGCACCTCTCCGCTATATATCAACCCATGAATATAGCCAATGACAAACAATAATGTGATGCGCCACAGGAATCGCCAACGAAAATCCACGCCACGTTCCGCGTTGCGACTTAAGATGATATAAAAACTGACGCCAAACAACAGCGCGAACACCGCATAGGCTTTACCACCAAATAAATTAAACATCCATGATGTAGC
>JAICKZ010000202.1 GCA_025927665.1 Steroidobacteraceae bacterium
ACCTGTGACCTTGCAAAGACGGGTCTGAGTAAGCGGCGGGTCTGCGACTGACTTCTGTAAGGTCATCAAGACCAGAGCTTGATCCACTTGCAGGCCATGATCGGAAATTGCCGTCATTAAACGAGCTCGGAATAGCGAGCTGGTGCGGGACAGCAAAAAGCCGAATCCTGGGGTGTGTTCCGCAAAGATATCTGCTCGATTTTTTGCTGTCATTGCACTTACCATAAACGCTGATTCTCGCCTAAACATATATCAGAAGACAGTCCAGATTAATATTATCTATATATAGATTTTTTTATTTCAGACATTCCAAGAATAGAAGTAGAACATAACGTTAAGCTACCTTTTGTAGATCAACGAGTTATAGGCACCAGTCCAAAAAAACAGGGCTAACAATATCTATGGCTTAGTGGTATGTAAAAAGAAATGGAGTCGGCCGATAAGCCGGGTTCTGTCGTGGACAATCATTCCTCTGGGATACACGTCACCGTGTACCTCAAGCAATCTACCCGGAAGCTGCGTGGGCCACGCATTGCAGCTTTCGCCGCGTGCCTCCCTATTTGATCTTGCTCCGAGTGGGGTTTACCGTGCCGTCGAATGTTGCCACCGACGCGGTGCGCTCTTACCGCACCCTTTCACCCTTACCGGCTTCACTTGCGTGATGCTTAGGCGGTTTACTTTCTGTTGCACTTTCCGTGGACTCACATCCCCCAGGCGTTACCTGGCACTCTGCCCGATGGAGCCCGGACTTTCCTCCACGTTTTACAACGCAGCGATTGTCTGGCCGACTCCGGCGCGCATAGTGGAGACATTGAAGGAAGGATGCAACTACTTGTTTACCGCATTGAATGCGCATATCATGCGCATAACTTGGAGCAACATGATGAAACCAACACACAATCTTTCAGCACGTAAGCGCGCGGTGAATTTGACACTGAACGAGGACCTTGTTACCAAGGCAAAGAGCTTCACCAGCAATTTGTCAGGGGTCGTCGAATTGTTGTTGACCGACTACATCGTCCGTGAGCAACACAGCCACACCGAAAGAACTAAGATGATCGAGTCTACTGTAGCCATGTGGAATCAATTTAATAATGACCGCAGTTCAATTGCAGATGAGTATTCAACATTATAATGGCTCAATTTGACGTCCATAAAAATACTGGCAAGCACAAAGCACCCATTCCATTTGTGGTAATTGTTCAATCATCTCAGTTTAATCACTATCGACGACGTGTTGTTGTGCCTTTGGTGCGTGCCACTGAAGTCGGTCGTGTGCAATTCACTTCATTCAATCTGATATTCACTATTCGTGGCATCAAAGTAGTTCTCCATCCGTTGGAGATTGTATCCATTCCAGTTGAACAGCTGGGTGAACGCGTGGGATCACTGATGCAATCTGGTGAAGATATTGTGCACGCACTGGATGAGCTGTTTTCGAGAGCATGGCAGTAACTTGTTTTCCGTGGAGTACATACCTCTACTACAGTCAATCAACCGCTCTTACGCTTCACCGCCAACTCATACAACTGTGCACGATCCGCAGCCTAGGTAGACCTAACAAGACATAGAATTCTAATAGACCGAGTTAAATAGATTAAGTTATTGATGCAGCGCATCGGCATGATGCCGCAAATGATCCGCGATAAAGGTTTGAATAAACCAATACGAGTGATCATAACCCGCATGACGGCGCAGCCGCAGCGATTGACCGGAAAGACGCGCTCCTTTCTCAAGTGTCTCAGATCGCAACTGGTCATGTAAAAACTGATCCGACTCACCTTGATCGACAAGCAATGTAGTTGGATGCGGTTGGCGGCTCATTACTATACTGGCATCCCAAGCTTGCCATTGCGCTTGATCTGCACCCAAGTAATTGCTGAAAGCCTTTTGGCCCCATGGCACTACGCTAGGATTACTAATCGGTGCGAATGCGGAAACAGAATGCCAGCGATCGGGATTGCGCAAGGCTGTGATCAATGCGCCATGACCTCCCATGGAATGACCACAGATGCCACGTTTTTCACTACGCGCAGGAAAGTGACGTTCAATAAATGAAGGCAATTCAGCATTGACGTAACTGCCCATACGATAGTGCGCGGACCACGGCGCTTGAGTGGCGTCGAGATAAAAACCTGCACCAACACCAAAATCCCAAGCGTCGGTATCACCCGGTAAATTGAGACCACGTGGACTGGTATCGCAGGTGACCAGCATTAAGCCATGTTCTGCAGCAAGGCGCTGCGCGCCTGCTTTAATCATGAAAGTTTCTTCGGTACAGGTTAATCCCGCGAGAAAGTACAGCGCGGGCACTGGACCGTGCTTAGCTTGTGGCGGCTGATACACTGCAAAATTCATATTCGCATTAATCGTTATGGCAGCATGGCTATAGAAACCCATGAGGCCGCCATAACACGCATGTTCACTGCGAACAATAACGTCGCTCATGAATACACCACTACACTGCGAATCGATTCACCACGCGTCATCAACTCAAACCCTTCGTTAATACGTTCCAACGGCAGGATATGCGTAATGAGATCATCAATATTGATCTTCTTTTC
The DNA here is from genome assembly GCA_025927665.1 of Steroidobacteraceae bacterium. GTDB lineage: Bacteria > Pseudomonadota > Gammaproteobacteria > Steroidobacterales > Steroidobacteraceae > CAILZL01. Next base: position 2,565 of record JAICKZ010000202.1, read on the forward strand.
CATATACCAATCGACAATGCTGGGAACTTGTGTGCGGCCGCGGACACCACCGAACGCAGTGCCTTGCCAACGACGGCCCGTGACAAGTTGAAATGGACGTGTAGAGATTTCTTGACCCGATGCCGCCACACCAATGATCGTTGATACACCCCAACCACGATGACAACATTCTAACGCTTGACGCATCAATGTAGTATTGCCGACACATTCAAAACTGTAGTCGGCGCCACCATTGGTGAGCTCCACCAAGTGCGCAACTACATCACCTTTAATATTTTTAGGATTAACAAAGTGTGTCATACCAAACTGTCGCGCCAATTTTTCACGCGCCGGATTAACATCCACACCGATGATCATATTGGCGCCCACCATTTTCGCACCTTGAATGACATTCAAGCCGATGCCGCCAAGGCCAAACACAACCACGTTAGCGCCCGCTTCCACTTTGGTGGTGAATAACACAGCACCGATGCCAGTGGTGACACCACAACCGATGTAGCAAATTTTGTCGAAGGGTGCATCCTCACGCACCTTTGCCAACGCGATCTCGGGCAGCACCGTGTAGTTCGCAAAAGTGGAACAGCCCATGTAATGCAATACCGGTTTGCCTTGGAATGAAAAGCGAGTGGTACCGTCCGGCATTAAGCCCTTACCTTGTGTGGCGCGAATCGCTGTACAAAGATTGGTTTTGTGTGATGTGCAAGATTTGCACTCACGGCATTCGGGTGTGTACAGTGGAATAACGTGATCGCCTTTCTTCAAAGACTTCACGTTGGTGCCGACTTCGACTACCACGCCTGCACCTTCGTGGCCGAGAATGCTCGGGAATAGACCCTCTGGATCAGCGCCCGATAAAGTATATTTGTCGGTGTGACAAATGCCGGTGGCCTTGATCTCTACCAGCACTTCACCCGATTTAGGCCCGTCTAGCTGCACAGTTTCTATCGTCAACGGTTCGCCTGCTGCAAAGGCGATAGCGGCACGTACGTCCATCAACTGCTCCTCTACTGATAATTATTTATTATAGGCAAGCCACCGCTAAACGTCATCAGAACGTTACTGGAGATAAACAACAAAGCCATTAGATTCAAATTCATATTCATATTCATATTCATATACCGCATGCTCTTACGCAGCCGTTTTGATGTACAGGGCCATACGCATGATTTTCAATCAACGGCACCCTTTCTCTTCACCGCCAAATCATACAACTGCGCACGATCCGCATTGCATATATGTGCAGCAAGTTTTGCAGCTTTAGATGCTGGCAATTCCTTCAAAAGCACATCCAACACGTGTTCGGCAGCCAAGGTAGTCGTAGTAACTTCTTGTACTTCGCAACCTGCAACGACAATGACGATTTCACCTCGCGACATATCAGCATCAGTACCAGCAAGAGCATTCAACTCGGCCAATGTACCGTAGTAACTGGTTTCGTATAGCTTGGTCAATTCACGACAGATCACAGCATTGCGATGATCACCAAACACTTGTAATAGATCATTCAATGTTTCTTCGATGCGATGTGGCGCTTCATAAAACACCATAGTACGCGATTCATGACTCAGTGAACTTAAATGATCGCGTCGCTTGCCTGATTTGGTGGGAAGAAACCCTTCGAACACAAAACGATCTGTGGGTAGTCCTGCAACCGACAATGCAGCGATCGCGGCGCAGGCGCCGGGAATAGGTATCACACGAACTCCGTGTTGCAGTAACTCACGAACTAAATTAAAACCAGGGTCGCTGATTAATGGTGTACCAGCATCAGAGACCAGCGCAATGTTTGCGCCCGAATGTAGGCGTTGTAACATTTCGGCAGTACGTTGCTGCTCATTGTGCTGATGCAGTGAAATGGAAGGGGTATTGCAACCGATGGTTTGTAATAACTTACCTGTATGACGTGTATCTTCGGCCGCGATCACATCTACTTCGCATAAAGTCTTGCGTGCACGATCACTTAGATCGTCGAGATTGCCGATTGGCGTGGCAACTACATATAAAATCCCGCAAGAATCTGCTGCTGTCACAATAAAGCCTCGTATAATGCATGTCTTTACAATATTGGATGCTGTGCGGAACTGTCGCAACATGCAAGCGGGAATACGTATGAACTTCGATTCGACACATGCTGTAGTTAAATATTGCCGGCAAATGATGTTCGTGCTGACCTGCTTATTAATTGGCGACGTCACATTTGCCACCACAACCACTTCAACAATTGATCAAGCAACACAAGCGCGCATGGCCAGTGATGCTGAACAATTTGCATCTCAAGGTAACTTCATTGAAGCTGCAAAACGCTACGAAATTCTGGCGGCCAAAGCAAGCAAGCTTGAACGCGATCATTTGGCGTTAAAGGCCGCATGGTATGCTGTACAAGGTGGCGACCTTGTCAAGGCGCAAAGCTTATTAGATAGAACCAGCAAATCATCATTGGTGGGTAGTGATGCAACATTGCGGACCGTTGTGAGTGCTGCGTTGGCATTACGTGGTAATCAACCTGATCTTGCATTGAGTTTGCTGGATCAAATTCCTTTTCCGTTACCCGACGATACCGCACCTGATGTATTGTCATTGCGTTCACAAGCGTTGTTTGCCAACGGTCGAATAGTACTGGCCTTAAATGCAGCATTGGAACGCGAACGAACATTAAAAACAGCGCAGGCCATTGCACAAAATCATCAATTGATATGGAACAATTTAAAGCAAAGCGCTATTGCAGGTCGTGACTTGACACCTCCCAGTGGCGCATCACGTGCAGTGGCGGGTTGGATGGATCTTGCGCGTATCTTCAATTCACAACATGATCCATTTGCCTTCAATCGTGCCACCAACGAATGGCGCACTCATTATCCCGGGCATCCTGGCGCAGAATTTATTACTACCATGCCTGTTGCCGCAGCGCCGGTTATTGCTCGTAGCAGTACGATCGATCATCTTGCGTTATTGCTGCCATTATCTGGACGTCAACAAGCATCCGGTATTGCAGTGCGTGATGGTTTTATCGCGGCGCTGATGCGTCAAGATACAAAATCTCGTCCGACAGTTCAGATTTATGATTCTGCATTGGAAGGTGCGTTGCCGGCATACAAGCATGCGGTGACCGACGGCGCTAATATGGTCATTGGGCCATTGTTGAAAGAAGATGTACAAGCCTTGGCCGCCAGTCCTGACGTCAGTGTTCCGACACTGGCATTGAACAATGCGGGTGATGCAGTTGTTGCACCACCTTTGTTGTTTCAATTTTCTTTGGATCCCGAAGATGAGGCACGACAAGCGGCCATGCGCGCACGTGCCGATGGCAAGAGTAAAGCCATTGTGTTAATACCCAACAATGAGTGGGGACAGCGCATACAGCGTGCATTTATCACTGAATTACAGGCACAAGGTGGCACTCTCACCGAACTGCGTGCTTATGATCCAACTGCACGCGATTATGTTTCTTTGGTAACGCAATTACTGGCTCCGCGAA
>JAICKZ010000214.1 GCA_025927665.1 Steroidobacteraceae bacterium
CAGATACGAGTTGGTTGTTCGGACATGGGATCCTCAAGATCTCACTAACTAAGCGATGTTGAATGTGAAGGCACCATCACGCGCTTGTGTAATAACGCATTGCGTGCCGCCCATTCATCAGCGGGTTCGAACTGAGTGTGCAATGTTGCCTGTCCACCTACATAGCTTGCAATCAATTCACCGTCGCGTAACAGCAAGCGATTACCAACTAACGCAGGAATGCGCGGCCCCGGAATCAACACGCCACTTAGATTCAACGGATCCGCAGCAGACAACGAAATCAGTTTGCCATCGCAAGATTGCTTACGCACGGCGCGCAATGAAGCCACTGCTTCTGGTAATGCATATTGTTCACCCGTCACGCCTGCCACAAAGCGACCGCCACGAATTAATCCCTGTGCCTCCAGCTGACGAAATACGCGTAACAAAACATGCCATGGAGGGAGTCGATCGCTTTCATGAATCAGTAACTTTCGAAACACCACGCCGTAACGCTTGAGCAATATAAATACCAATGGTTCAAGTGATGCCGATTCATCACTATGTGCGCGTTTCACCATGCTCCAACGGCCCGCATCTTCCAATCCAAACTGTGCAATGCGCATTCCACGCGCTGCCAGTTTCCGTTTGCGATCCATTGGCAGCACCAAGGCCCGCAAACCACTAAAGCTGTCCGCGCTCACCATGCCTGCCGCGACTAACTCGCTCAATCCATCTTCAGCTTGCGATTGCAATAAATGAATGCCTTGTGAAATATCCGCAAAGAAAGAAGCACCGTGTGCTTGTAAATATTCATACATGCGCTGTGCTGGATGGGACAGATGCGTAATATCTACTTCACCCTTTGCGTCATTAGTCCAGCTTTGCCATTGCTTCGCATTCTTGCGCGTCAATAACACAATAGGTGTGGCGCGCACTGGACCAGCTGTTGCCACGTCGGGTGCATCCATTCGCATCCACATGGCTCGACCCGATAAGCACACACTATCCAACCAATTAGGATCGTAATCCTGCATCCGCGCTGGCAATACATCGCTTTCCCACGCCGCCGCAGCAATGGCGATGCCTTCCAGTTGTTCAACAATGAAAGCGAGTGACTCAATGCCTTGCGGACGTGGTTGGCGAATTACACCTTGCCATTGCAACAGAAAACGCATGAGATCCGCCGCACTTACCGGCTCTATTTCAGCACGCAAGGTTTGAATCGTATAACGATGAATACGAGCCAACAAACGACGCTCGCACCACTCAAGCTGTGTTGTCTCGGCGGTGAACTGACCCCGCAATGCAAAGCCCTGTGCCTCGAGTGCAAGTAGTGCTGTATCAATTGCATTCGTTGATAACTGTAATAACGATGCCAATGCATTGGCAGTGGTCGGTCCAGAGGATTGCAAGCGCCCTCGTATAAGTTCAACAAGAGCGTCCTCGCGATTCCATGTCTGCGTTGCATATTCCGCAGGCACAACTGGATTTGGATCGACGGTCACGCCGGTATAAATCGCACCAATCATCGGCAGGCGCTCTGTTGCGACCAACAATTTAAAATTTCCATCGCAACTCATTCGAGTAGCACGACCAGCAGAGACCAGCTGATCAAACAACAAGCTCCATCCGCTGTGACGCAGCTCAGCCTCAGTAACCGCACCCAACGACATCAACGCATCATGCAATTCATCAACATTGTCCACATTGGGCCAGGCTTCTTCACTCACTTGTGTAATGGCGATAGGATCGAGCTTGCCAAATTCAGAAGCTGTTTGTGGATCAAGCCAACGACGACTGGCCACTGCTTGAGTGCGACGTTCTTCCAATGGCGCATCATCCAAAAATGCATACGGCTTCGCGCTTAAGATTTCTTGTGACAACAGTGAAGGCGTCGGCAAGTCGCAAGCTTGTACTGCAATTGCGCCGCTTTCCAAACCTTTGAGCAGCGTTTCCAAACCATCGATATCCATCGCTTCGTGCAAGCAATCATGAATAGTTTGCTTGATCAAAGGGTGATCAGGAATTTCGCGATCACCTTGAATGTTTTCAACGCAAGCCAGTTGATCTGGAAATACCACAGAGATCAAATCTTCAGCAGCCATGCGTTGCAAAGGCGCCGGCGTACGTTTGCCAGCACGGGCACGTCGAATCGCCAATGAAATGCTGGTTGTCCAGCGCCAACGAGCAGTAAACAACGGTGAATCAAGCAATGCTTGAATCAATATCTCGCGTACCGTTTGACTATTGAGATAGCGGGCCACCTCCGCTAATGCAAAGCTATGGGTTTCACCCAACGATAAAATCACTGCATCTTCAGTCGCGGCTGCCTGTAACTCAAAATTAAAGCTGCGACAAAAACGTTTGCGTAACGACAAACCAAAGGCACGATTGATGCGCGCTCCAAATGGTGAATGAATTACCAATTGCATGCCACCGCTTTCATCAAAGAAACGTTCTAATACTAGGTACGTTTGTGTTGGCAATTGATTCAGCATGGCTTTAGCGGCCGCCAGGTAATCCACGATTTGTGCCGCTGCATGTTCACTCAATGCATGTTCAGACATCAGCATCTGCTTGCATTGTTGAATGTGCTCGGCATCGACGTTGCTCAATGCAGCATTCACGTCCATTCGCAATCGTGATACGGCCTGTGAAAGTTCGTTACTGCGTGCGGGCGCTTCACCCAGCCAAAACGGCAGTGTCGGCGGTAACCCCTTGGCATCTTCAACGCGCACTTTTCCAGAATCAATGCGTTGAATTCGATAGGACGCATTGCCTAATTGAAAAATATCACCGGCCTGGCTTTCTACCGCAAAGTCTTCATTCAAAGTGCCAACGAAAATTTCCTGCGGTTCTAAAATTACTTGATAGTCCGCGTTATCAGGAATGGCACCACCACAAGTAATTGCAGTAAGCCGTGCGCCTTTGCGTGCACGAAGTTGTCCATTAACTGCATCGCGGTGCAAGTAAGCACTCTGTCGACCGCGGCGAGTGGCAAGACCATCAGACAACATACGAACAACATTATTAAATGCATCACGAGTAAGATGACGATAAGGCCACGCTTTGGTGATCAACGTAAACAGTTCCTCTTCAGCCCAGTCGCGTGCCGCCACTTCCGCCACGATCTGTTGCGACAGCACATCCAATGGTTGCTGCGGCATGATTAAGCGATCCAGTTCACCTGCACGTACGGCATCGAGCAATGCAGTGCATTCAATCAATTCGTCGCGACTGAGTGGAAACAATCTGCCTTTGGGAATACCAGTCACGGAATGATTAGCGCGTCCGACACGCTGCAAAAATGCAGCAATGGAACGTGGCGATCCCAACTGACATACCAAGTCCACATCGCCGATATCAATCCCCAGTTCCAACGATGCAGTGGCCACCAGCACACGCAATTTGCCTGCTTTCAAGCGTTGTTCGGCATCAAAGCGCGTTTCTTTCGACAAGCTGCCGTGATGTGCAGCGACATTGACTTCACCCAATCGCTCGGCCAATTGACGTGCAACTCGTTCGACCATGCGACGCGTATTTGCAAATATCAAGGTGGTGTGATGTTGATCAATCAATCCTGCCAGCTTGTCGTACACGTTCTGCCATACATCATTGGACATCACCGCTTCCAGTGGTCCATCAGGCAGTTGGATTTGAATGTCGCGTTCACGAACATGGCCGCTATCAACAATGACACACTGTGTTTGTAAATCTTGTTGTGTAGTGCAGTGCTCTAGCCGTTCTGAGCTACGCTCGGAGAGAACGGAATTTTTGATGTTGCTTCCCACCAAGAAATTCGCAATGTCTTCAATTGGCTTTTGTGTCGCTGACAACCCTATACGTTGAATGCGTTGCGTGCACAGTGCGCTCAAACGCTCCAATGACAACATTAAGTGTGCGCCGCGCTTGCTATTTGCAACGGCATGGATTTCATCAACAATTACAGTGCGAGTTGTAGATAGCAATTCACGACCCGAAGCGCTGGTTAGTAATAGATACAAAGATTCGGGTGTGGTTACCAATATATGTGGTGGTCGACGACGCATCGCAAGACGTTCGATATGCGAAGTATCGCCGGTACGAACTTGGGCACGAATTTCTACTGCGGGATGGCCTTGCGCAAGTAATTCTTCAGTAATTCCATTTAAGGGAAATTGTAGATTACGTTCGACATCATTCGATAATGCTTTGAGCGGCGATATGTAAACAACTTGCGTCTTGTCTTCCAGCCAACCCGTCGCTGCCTGACGCACTAATGAATCAATCGCTGTTAAAAATGCTGCCAACGTTTTACCAGAACCGGTCGGCGCGGCAATCAATGTATGTTCACCACTTTGAATCGCAGGCCATGCGTCCAGCTGCACTGTGGTTGGCTTTATGAATGCATGCTGGAACCATGATTGCACCGCAGAATGAAAATAATTTAAAGCCATAATAACAATTGATCTACTTATCACGTGCTGCTATTTCGCACGTTATAAAATATTGAAAATCCAGCAACAAGGGAATGTCTAATAGGGTAGATCGTAATGGATGACCCGGTAATTTAAAAGGTGAAAGGATACTTTATAAGCATTTATAACGATGCTACAAAGCTGTCATTTGTCTATAAGTACTAGGTAATAGAATCAGGAAATCAGTGGCAAGCGCTTCGCGAACCTGGCTCTTATTAACTCAGCTATATCGCGATAAATAATCCACAGTAGTGGCGACAACTCTAACATCAGTAAAGATATCAATATGCCGTACCGGATACTCCAGGAAATTGTGCGCTTACAGCAGGAACTACGCGCTGCCGCGGTAAACCCTCAAGATACCCAAGGACTGGTTGAATTGCTGCATAAATCATCTGCGCTAAATGAAAAAATATTGGATGAATACACTCGCATCAGTAGTGAACTTGCATTGCGTGATCGGGCACTGGACGCTGCGCCAACCCATTTTAGTATCGCCAAGTATGTCAACGAAGCAGAAAGTATTTTCATTTACGTGAATCGCGCGTTTGCAGAAGCACATGGATGCAGTCGCGAAGAAATTATTGGCCGCAGTTCTAAAGAAATTGCACCATTTGATTGGACACCGCAACGTTATGCAGAAATTCGATCTATAATCACTGCGGGCAAAGAGGCGCGGGCAGAAGGTCAAATACGCCGTAAAGATGGCAGTACATTCTGGTCAGGGATCACCATCATCCCGGTTCATGACGCTAATGGTGTCCTAACACACACTGTAAGTGTTTCTGCAGACATTACTGCTCGTCGTGAAAATGAACGTAAGCAGCGTGAGCTACAGCAACAGTTATTGGATGAAATGAAACAGCGCGAGCAGATTGCAATTGAATTGCGCCTGGCTCAAAAATTGGAATCGGTGGGACGTTTGGCTGCCGGTGTCGCGCATGAAATCAACACGCCCATTCAATTCGTAAATGACAGCCTGCATTTTTTGGGATCTGCGTTTGATGACATTAGTAAATTATTAAGCACCTACGACGATGCCCTGAAGAGCTTGAGTACCGGCATACCGTTGGATGATTGTCTGAAGATGATTAAAGCCGCAACAGCGGCCGCCGACCTGGAGTTTTTACAAATAGAAATACCGAAGGCATTAGAACGTACCTTCGATGGCGCAAATCGGGTTTCCAGTATCGTGCGCGCTATCAAAGAATTTGCGCATCCCGATTCCACGGAACATAGCCCCGCAGATATCAATCACGCTCTTGAAAATACTTTGATAATGGCAGCCAATGAATATAAATATCTAGCCAAAGTTTCAAC
>JAICKZ010000115.1 GCA_025927665.1 Steroidobacteraceae bacterium
CGGCATCATGTCGACGCTGCCATTCTTCACGTAGTTGTGCGCGAACTGCTTCGCTCACTGCTTCACCCGTTTCATCAGCACGCGCTTGCAACTCCGCGCCCAAGCTGCCACCCAACACGATATCGGTACCACGCCCTGCCATGTTGGTAGCAATGGTTACTGCGCCGGGGCGTCCGGCCTGCGTTACAATCAACGCTTCACGATCATGTTGTTTTGCATTCAGCACTTCGTGTGCAATGCCGCGTTTCTTCAGCAACTCGGAAAGAAGCTCCGATGTTTCAATAGATGTGGTGCCCACCAGTGCGGGCTGCTGTCGAGCAGCACACTCATTGATGTCGGCAATGATGGCTTCAAACTTGTCCTGTTGTGTGAGATACACAAAATCAGAATGATCCTTGCGAACCATCGGACGATGCGTGGGAATCACTGCCACTTCCAGTCCATAAATCTGCTGGAATTCAAATGCCTCGGTATCCGCTGTGCCGGTCATGCCTGACAGCTTTTTATACATACGGAAGAAATTCTGAAAGGTGATGGATGCCACCGTCTGATTTTCTTCACGCACCGCAACCTTTTCCTTGGCTTCAATGGACTGATGAAGTCCGTCTGACCAGCGACGACCCGGCATGGTACGTCCGGTAAACTCATCCACAATAATCACTTCACCATTACGCACAATGTATTCCACATCACGGTGATACAACGCATGTGCACGTAACGCAGCGTTGAGATGATGCATTAATCGAATATTGGCGGCGTCATACAAACTTTGATCAGGTTGCAATAAACCTGCTTGAGTAAATAATTCTTCGGCACGTTCATGACCCGAATCGGAAAGATGAATCTGTCGGCTTTTTTCATCTGCCCAGTAATCGCCGACGCCTTCTTCTTCCTGTTGACGCGTCAGCTTCGGCACCAATGCATTAATCTTGGTATAAAGCTCGGTGCTTTCTTCTGCCGGACCTGAAATGATTAATGGGGTTCGTGCTTCATCGATCAGAATAGAATCCACTTCGTCAACGATGGCGTAAGCCAATCCGCGTTGTGCACGATCCTCCAAACGAAAAGCCAAGTTGTCACGCAAATAGTCAAAACCAAATTCGTTGTTGGTACCGTAAGTAATGTCGGCTGCATAGGCGGCTTGTTTTTCTTCTGATGACTGACCGCTTTTCACCACACCCACTGTGAGTCCAAGAAAGCCATAAACAGGTCGCATCCAATCGGCATCGCGTTGTGCAAGATATTCGTTCACCGTCACAACATGCACACCTAGTGCTGGCAACGCATTCAAGTACACAGGTAAAGTGGCCATCAACGTCTTGCCTTCACCGGTACGCATTTCGGCGATCTTGCCTTGATGCAAGGTCATGCCACCAATCAACTGCACATCAAAGTGACGCATGCCCAAAGTGCGGCGACTGGCTTCACGTACAGCTGCAAAAGCTTCAGGCAACAAATCATCTACCGTTGCACCTTCGCCGAGGCGTTTGCGGAACTCGTCGGTCTTAGCACGCAATTGTTCGTCGCTTAATGATTGAAACCCCGGTTCAAATACATTAACGCGAGTGACCAACTTGCTGTAGCCATTTACAAGCCGCTGGTTGCGGCTGCCAAACAGGGAAGTAATCCAATTCGCCACGAAACACTCTCCGAGGGGCGCACAAAGCGCGGTATTGTACACGCGCGCCAGATCACGTGTGCCACGCGTTTGTTTACATGTTTTTTATGAGAACAGCCGATATGTGGCCTGACAACGGCCAATCAAGCATGCGCCGAAAATTATCCAGCCAGATAAGAAATTGGATTGACTGTTTGGCCGTTCTTGATTACTTCGAAATGTAAGTGAGGTCCGGTAGAGCGACCGGTTGAACCCACCTGCGAAACGGATTGTCCCTTGTTCACTTTATCGCCAACATGCACTAACACGCGGGAATTGTGCGCGTAACGGGTAACGTATCCATTGCCATGATTAATCTCGACCAATTGTCCGTATCCTGCGCGTTCACCTGCCCAGGTCACCACGCCTGGTGCCACTGAGTGAACCAAAGCGCCTTCGCTCGCCGCGAGATCCACGCCGGGATGAAAGGCAAGAATGCCGGTAAAAGGATCAACACGTCGACCAAATTCAGAAGATATATAAGAACCAAATAACGGCGTGCCTGTTGGAACTGCGAGTTTGGTGAGTTGACGTGCGGTAATGAAGGTTTCTAAAATCACCATCTGTCTTTCGCGATCAATCAATTGCGCCTGAAGTCGTTCCAGTACGTCACCCAATTGACCAGCGGCTTCACTGGTCTGGTGCATATCGCCATTCACATCAAAACCGGCCTCGATCTCCGGTCCACCCTGTGCTGGCGGTGCATCGAAATTAAATTCGCCCTTATCAAGATGCGCCATTTCGGTCAATCGCTTGCCGAGTGCATTTAATCGCAACATTTGTGCATTGACCTGACCAACACGAGCCGCGAGATCAGCCAATTGTTCATCAAGCTGTAAACGCATGGAATGAATTTGTTGTTCCTGTTGTTGCAGGTCGGACGTTGAAGCAACCGGCCCAACCACTGCAGAAGGTGCGGAACGCCAATGTGCGCCTGCGTAAAAAGCGCCGCCCAGGAAAATACCGCTGCAAAGCAGTGCGGCACTCAGCACCAAAGGATGACCGAGTTCGATATGGCGGGCTCGCGCCCAACGTTTGGAAAAGACCACGATATTCATGCGACTCCCCAACCACATCAACGAAGGCACACCAACGGAACACAACCAGTGGGGCAGTCGATACGGCGCCAATCAATGGCATGGTCTACAGTACTGCATGCCAGATGCAGCGCCGACAACCCCGCTATCGTTGCAGCATTGACGGGTAAACCCGACAATGTGCTCCAGACCGGTGGCTTTGCGTCCCCGACTTTCGTCGGGTTTGCCTTTAAAAAACCGTTTGAACGGCGCGCACTATGCAAAACTCTCAGTACTTTACGCAAGTACTAACGCCATAATGCGACAAATCCAATGGACCCATGCCGTGAATATGTGACGTGTTCAGCATGTTCCGCGCGCTGCACTGCGATATTAGCTGGTCTTCTAGTCGGTGATTAAGAGCTAAAAACTTCAAATTATGAAAAGTCCTTTACAACCCTTTCTTGCCAATGGTCGTGGCGCGCTCGCCAAACTTGAACGGCGCGCTTCTGAAGTACTGAGTCTGACCAACAAAGTTAAGCTTGCTTTACCAATGCCTGAACGAGAACACGTAATCGCTGCGGTATATCACGACGATACCTTGGTCATTACCACGGACTCTGCCGCATGGACAGCACAGATTCGCTTTGCTATTGATGACCTACGCAAACAGCTTTGTGAAAGTGGTGAAAAAACTTTTGTTAATTTGAAAGTACGTGTAGGCCAAGAGTAACTTCTCTTACATACTCAGACCTTAATCAATAGAGCTGCACCGCGAGTTGCGGCTACCACATTTAATACTATCCTCCTACTTCTCTCACCGACCCATAACGTTGAATTTTTCCCCAGCTAACATCGGGTCCACGTAGCGCAGCAACAAAAGATCGAATAGCAACGTAGTACATCAATTGTCGGTAACAGAAGCGTTGTAACAACAGCCATGGTAGCAAGCGCCACTCTTCGTCGGGTTCAAACAAGTAAGCGATCAATGCAGTGATGGTATCCAATGATAGAAATAATGCGTAGTAATAAACACTGTGCCAGAAAGCACTGCTCATCCCTGAACTGGGATGTTGTGAATAGTTGATTAATGCTTCAATGGTGGTCCACAACATAGTGAAGTCCATCACCGGAGAAATTAACGGAAACAATATTTGAAAAATAATCACGTTGGGCAAGGCGATAAATCCTAAGGTGCCACCTTTGCGACGAAATAAAATCTCGCGATGCTTCCAACATGCTTGCAAGGTTCCATACATCCAGCGGAATCGTTGATTGACGAAGGCGCGAAAAGTTTGCGGCGCTTCAGTGTAAGCATGAGCATCTGGCTCGTACACGATACGATAACCATTACGCACCATACGCATGGTCAGGTCCGCATCTTCGGCCAATGTATTACTCAAGAATCCACCTGCTTCAACCACAGCACTGCGTCGCCATGCACCCACTGCACCTGGAACCACCGTAATGCAATTGAGTTTTTCAAAAGCACGTCGGTCAAGATTTTGCGAAGTGACGTATTCCAATGCCTGCCAGCGTGTTAAGAGATTAAGTCGATTACCGACTTTCGCATTGCCAGCAACTGCACCGATTTTTGGATCAGTGAAATGCGCTGCTAATTTTGCGATCGTATCGCGCATGAAAATTGTATCCGCGTCCAATGCCACGATGATTTCTTCACGCGCTGCGGCAATGCCGGTATTCAATGCTTCGGCCTTGCCGGAGTTTTCCTGACGAATAAAGCGCACGCGTGAGTTGGCAGAAAATTTTTCCAACACTCGTTCGGCAGTGTGGTCGGTGGAACCGTCATCCACCACAATGATCTCAATTTCCACGCCTTGAGAACCAAGCAATGTTTCAACGGTGCGTACAATCAACCGCTCTTCGTTATAAGCAGGAACAACTACGCTCACACGCGGTAAATCAACTGTAGTTTGGGTAACGATATGACGGCGACGAAATAACGCCAATGTCATGATGATGGCAAAACGCATCACGCCGAAACTTATACCGAGAATAAACAAACCGCGCAACAAACGACCAATGTTATTGATCAGCACAAAGCCATAGGCTTCTAACCACAGTCCCACATCAATTTTATTTTCTTTGACTTCGGGCATAACCGAATCGCGAGTGACTTCCGGTCGTTGTGCATGCAATAGATCTGAGATCGTGACCAGTCGATATCCCTTATCGCGCAGTGCATCGATTAACGTTGGCAACGCCGCAACGGTTGCACTTCGATCACCCCCCGCGTCATGCAACAACACGACATTACCTTCACCGCTTGCGGCTTGTTCAAGTACGCGCTTGATGATTTCATTCGCAGGAGGCCTACGCCAATCATCAGGATCGATTTGCATGCCGACGCTGTAATAACCTAGCGAGCTGGTGAACACCAAAGGCCGCACTTGGTCTGGCGTTTCGGGTTCCACATCTTCTGCATAAGGTGGGCGAAACAATAATGAACGTCGCCCGATGCGACTTTCAAGCAAACGTTCGGTCGCATTCAATTCCAATGTCGTACGCTTCTCACTGACGTCGGCGATATTGGGATGTGTGTAAGTGTGATTGCCGATGTCGTGACCTTCGGCATCAATGCGATCAATCAATTTTGGATTGGACTCACCGTTAGTGCCAATAATAAAAAAAGTTGCATGCACATGTTTGTCACGCAAGATATCAAGAATTTTTGGTGTGTATTGCGGATCGGGGCCATCATCAAAAGTTAATGCAATTGCATGATTCTTGTCGAAGCCCCAACGTTGAATGACGTAGCCACGAGGGAATTTCTTTACCTCATCATCGGTTAACAATCCCACGTCTTGATCATAATTGACGGTACGCTCACCATCTTCTGGCGTGCCAACAACCCGTAGAATCTCGCCCTTGCCCTCGTAGTCCAGATCATAACCAAAGCTTAACGTTTGCAACTTGGTTGCAATATCTGCGTCCAGTGAGCCTGGAATGTTTAATACTTGCCATATACCGGGATCTTCCGATCCCAAACGCCACAACGCAAAACCATGCGGTCCCAAACGACTTGCTGCTTTAACTTGATTGAATGCGGTTACTGCATCAAGAAACCAAACATGATGTTTAATATTATTATCATCAACATAGTCAAATTTTGGATTGCCGGAAGTTTCGTCCAACTCAATTTCATCATCGCTACCTTCGGCAAAACGCAATGTATCTTGAAATGACAACTCCTCTGCATGGGTCTTGCCATGCGTCCAGTCATATCCATAACTGCCAATTCCTACCACTAATTTTTCGGCTGGAACATGCTTTAAACGTCGCTGTAAATTTTCAACAAACCATTCCTGTGATGCGATAGGTCCCGCTGGATTATCCGAGGCGTTCTCATCATAGGCCATCAATATCAAGTAATCACTATTCTGGGCCAACTGCTCGAACTGATAATGTTCGTCATCCAACGGTACCGACTGCGATACATGTAAATGTTGTGGATGCAACCGCGCATACAACTCTTGCATGAAGATCACCAGATCACGCTGCCTGTCATTTGGCACTGCTTCAAAATCAATGCTCACACCTTGCAAGTGCCAACGTTTAATAAACTGTTCAATACCATCGATACAATGCCGACGTGTTTGTACAGTGGACAGCATGCCATTGATCATGGCTGCATCCCAAATGTCGTCATGAAAATTATTGATCAATGCCATGATGGGCATATCGGGTCGCCGTGCTCGTACATAGCGTAATGCCATGTCCTGTTTGAACTCGTCATCAGGAATCACATCACCTTGTGCATCGGTCAAATGCATCCACTCCGCAATCAGTGTGTCGATACTGGCCAGATTACGCTTAAGCGACACCCAACTGTTATCGTCCCAATTTACATAGAAGGCCACATGTTCAAATTTTCCATGCGGCATTCGGGGCAACGGTGGCAAGGATTTTTTTAGATGCTGTTCCAACGCTTTACGCGCAGCATCAAAGCGAACTTCGCGCGCTGCAATCAATGCGGGTGACATCTCAGCACGCTTGCCAATTTGCTTGGTATTTACCAGCCCTAACGGTGGCAAACCGGGATTAATGGATACCGCCACCATCACCGAACCTAATAATATGGTCGCGATCGCCGAGATAACGGCAACAACCCGCATCACTCTACGCCAACGATGCGCAGAAGGATCAAAAAAAACAGGCGGCAAACGGAGTTTTGACATGCAACATCAAAGGACTTATTGAAGTTGCCAATATTAGCATGCGGCTCGCACACTCAACCTATACGCTTAATGTTTGGCAATAAGTAATCCCTGTTCTCTATGTCATTCAATCTACATGAACAGGAATCTTAAAGAACGCCATCACTTCATCGTCAATTACTGATGCAAATTCAGTCTTCAATAATGACATTGTAGAACTCAAGTAGCCGGTTTTTTGGCGATGATGCTCAACCAGTTAATATTTCGCGTGAAACCATTGCCGCGACCAGTAAGCCGAACACCAAGAATGGCTCCCATTAACAACGCATAGTCTTCCGCCGCTATCAATCCATAGTAGGGCATAGAATGCCGCCCAGACTGAACGCGAAACCAACGCCACGCAATATGCTATGCAAAATATGCGAAACGTAGAAACCTATCAAGCGCTGATACGACCGACAGGCGTGATTTGCAATTCACTGGTGTCTTGCAATTTAAGTTGCATCTGAAAATTATATGTTCTCTCGCCGCTTTCAAATCGATGGATGGCATCATGACATGCAGGCCAGAGCCTAGTGCTTTTACTTTTACACCTGGTTCAAATTTTAATGCCTTGTCATCCAATTGCACCATCAGCGTGTCCTCTATCCCGCGAATATCATTGATCCGAGTGCAACATACGCAACTTCAAAATGATATAGACGATATTTATCGATAAGACCCAAATTTTCCGGAATCGAGAAGTAAGCTGTAACTTGAACTACGCGCAATATCGTTGACCACTTCATCACTTCGATGTTGTCGCTCACGGACCAAGTCTCCAATTTGAATCAGCGGAATGAGTAAGATATCGACCAGTAAACCTATTGCACCGAGTTTGAAAACAAGAATACGATTCATGGATGTCTCCTGCAAATTAGTGTGTTTGCAGTATCTGATTGCCTTGTTAGACACAGTGTGGAGATTAGATGGAGAATGCGTGGTGATTGCCGTATTGGTTACTCAGTGACATCCCAAAGCCAACCGAAGAAATTAATTGATCGGCAATGTCAGAACAAACAGCGAGCCACCTCCTTCACGTGACAAGCATTTGATTGTACCGTCGTGCTTTATCGCGATTTGTTTTACCAATGCCAGTCCCAAGCCAACACCACCTGCGACTTCGCTAGCATTGGGCAAGCGATAAAATGGAGTGAATATTTTTTCACATTCCTGTTCTGGAATGCCAGGGCCACGATCTGCAACTTCAAGTCTGATATGGTTTGCATCACACTTGCGTAACGACACTTCGGTAATTGTCGAGCCGCCATAGCGCGCGGAGTTTTCAAGTAAATTACGCAGCAATCGACGTAACAACCTTGCATCACCTTGCAACTGAATGGCTTCGGCACTTAGTTCCGCACAAGTGCGTGCGCATTCCTCGGCAACCAATGCAGTGAAATCAATTTCATGCTTAACAAGCGCATTACCGTCATTCAAATCCAAACGGCTTGCCAAAAGAATCTCGTCGATCAATTGATCAAGCTCGGTTATATTCTTTTGTATCTCGACATGTTGTGCGCCTGAGGCGTCCAAGCCTGCGAGTTCCACACTCATTCGCAGACGTGCCAGTGGCGAACGCAGTTCATGTGAAGCATTGGCGAGTAATGCACGCTGACCATTCACCAACTCCTCAACTCGCGCTACGGACAAGTTGAAGCTGTTGGCAATCGCAGCGATTTCATCACGTCCTTCAACCACCACTCGCGTACTCAAATCGCCATTGCCAAAGCGATCAACACTGGCTTTAAGTCGTTCTAGTCGTACCGTCAAGCGACGCACTATTGGTTTGGCGCAGATCGCAACGGCTGCTGCAATCATTGCCAACAATGGCAAGAATCCAAGATGATGCGTGTTACGCATGCCCTCTGACTGCACCAGCAACCATCGCGTGGTATCAACGCGCGTAATAGAGGACGGTCCTTCTAGTGGAATATGTAGGTAGCCTTCTTTGTTCTTCGGTAGGTGTGGCGGCACTGGCTGTATGGCAGCCGAGGCCATTAAGTTTCCATTTGCATCATATAGTGCAAACCCAACATTGAAACGCTCATGCAGACGGTTCAACGATTGCTGATATTGCGATTGCGTTGTGTTGTCAAGAATAACGATCGCCGCTGCGCGTCCAAGTGTACCAAGTTGCGTAAAAACCGGTGGCTCGCGAAAGAATGAATGCCACATTAACGCAACCAATAACCCGGTCAACGCCAAGCTGGCAAGCACCGCCATATAGATACGCCAATACAGTTGAGATTGAAAGAATCGCACGGTACGAATCAATCCTGTGCCGCCGCAAACACGTAACCAGCACCACGCACGGTGATGATACGACGTGGATGTTTTGGATCCTCTTCAATCACGGCACGTATACGTGCGATATGCACATCAATGGAACGGTCAAACGATTCCAATGTTTCGCCCTTGACCAAATCGAGAAGTTGTTCTCGGCTTAGTACTCGACCTGCATGTTCGGCCAACGTTTTAAGCATCTCAAATTGATGTGAGGTCATTGCCACTTC
>JAICKZ010000294.1 GCA_025927665.1 Steroidobacteraceae bacterium
ACGTCCCCTGACATAGAATTGGAATTGATTCCATTTCATCGTATTGCGCATGAACGTTATACAATGTATTGGAAGCTGGTGTAGTTAACGGCTCGCGCACTTTAGGTTGTGACCGATGAACTACTCAGCGCATGGCAGGCGGAGTTAACCCGAGAGGATGATTACGGGATTCGTAAATTCGTTCGAAGTGCTAATTTTTCACTACTTCTTCGTAAACACCAACGCGCCTGCTTTTGCTGTAATACCCACATTGCTTCCCGGCGGATATTCACCACGTAATATATGTTGCGCTAATTGATTCTCCACCTGCGATTGAATGGCTCGCTTCAATGGACGTGCGCCATAAACTGGATCAAAGCCTACAACACCCAGCAAGTCACGTGCAGCATCATCCAATGTAATCGCGATATCACGCTCTGCAAGACGTTTGCGTAGATAACTCAATTGAATATCCACAATAGAGCGCAATTCTTCGCGACCCAATGGATGGAATACCACAATGTCATCCACGCGATTAATAAACTCAGGGCGGAAGTGCTGGCTGACAATTTCCATCACAGCAGATTTCATTTTGTCGTAATTCGCTTCTCCCCCATTATCAACAGTAAGTTCTTGAATCACTTGCGAGCCCAAGTTGGAGGTCATGATCACGACCGTATTCCGAAAGTCCACGGTGCGACCTTGGCCATCGGTAAGACGACCGTCATCCAATACTTGTAACAACACATTGAATACATCGGGATGTGCCTTTTCCACTTCATCCAGTAAGATCACTGAATAAGGACGACGACGTACCGCCTCAGTAAGATAACCGCCCTCTTCATAACCAACATAGCCTGGAGGCGCACCGATCAACCGTGCGACAGAATGCTTTTCCATGAACTCGGACATATCGATACGAATCATGGCTTCTTCAGTATCAAACAAGAACTCCGCCAATGCTTTGCACAACTCTGTCTTGCCCACACCGGTAGGACCAAGGAATAGAAACGAACCATTAGGACGATTTGGATCAGCGATACCTGCGCGTGAACGGCGAATCGCATCGGCCACTGCACTAACTGCTTCGCGCTGACCCACGACACGCTTGGATAATGATTCTTCCATACGTAGCAATTTGTCTTTCTCGCCTTCCAACATTTTTGATACAGGTATACCAGTCCATTTCGAAACCACTTCAGCAATTTCTTCTTCGGTTACTTTGTTACGCAACAATTGAGTGGGTTGTTGTTCGGCTGTGGCCGCTTGTGCAAGACGCTTTTCTAGTTCAGGAATTTTGCCGTATTGTAGCTCTGACATGCGCGCAAGATTTTGTGCACGGTGCGCGGTTTCCAGTTCCATTCGTGCGCGCTCAAGCTCTTCTTTGATGCCCGCAGAACTTTGTACCGCAGCCTTTTCTGCTTTCCATACTTCATCCAGATCCGCGTACTCTTTCTCCAACGCTTTAAGCTGATCGCTCAGAATCACCAAACGTTTCTTAGACGCTTCATCCGATTCTTTCTTAAGTGCTTCGCGTTCAATCTTGAGTTGAATGATACGTCGCTCAAGTTTATCCATCGCTTCTGGCTTGGAATCGATTTCCATGCGAATGCGCGATGCCGCTTCATCAACAAGATTAATCGCTTTGTCGGGTAGTTGACGATCCGCGATGTAACGATGTGACAAGGTCGCTGCAGCAACGATGGCTGGATCGGTGATGTCCACACCATGATGTACTTCGTAACGTTCTTTAAGACCACGCAGAATCGCAATGGTGTCTTCGACTGAAGGTTCGTTGACCAATACTTTCTGAAAACGACGCTCTAATGCAGCGTCTTTCTCGATGTATTTGCGATATTCGTCAAGCGTGGTTGCACCCACACAATGTAACTCGCCGCGCGCCAATGCAGGCTTGAGCATATTTCCTGCGTCCATAGCGCCTTCTGCTTTGCCTGCACCTACCATGATGTGCAGTTCATCAATAAACAGAATGACTTGACCTTCCTGTTTCTTTAGATCATTGAGTACCGCTTTCAACCGCTCTTCAAATTCGCCACGAAACTTTGCGCCTGCGATCAACGCGCCCATATCGAGTGCCAAAATCTTTTTATTGCGAATGCCTTCTGGCACTTCGCCATTGATAATGCGTAACGCCAGACCTTCAACAATGGCCGTTTTGCCCACACCGGGTTCACCGATGAGTACGGGATTGTTCTTGGTACGACGTTGCAACACTTGCACGGTGCGACGAATTTCATCATCGCGACCAATCACCGGATCAAGCTTGCCTTGAGCAGCGCGCTCGGTTAGATCAACGCAATATTTTTCCAATGCTTTGCGACTGTCTTCGGCATTCGGATCATCGACTTTGTCACCACCGCGTAAGTCATCGACAGTTTTTTCCAGCGCACCTTTAATTAAGCCTGCTTTTCGCAGTAGAGTTCCCAATGCGCCTTTATCTTCTAAAGCAGCAAGCACAAATAACTCGCTGGAGATGTATTGATCACCGCGCTTCTGTGCCAGCTTGTCGGTGAGATTAAGCAGCTTGTTAAGATCATTGGAAATATGAACTTCGCCGCCGGACCCTTCAACAGTAGGTAGGCTATCGATCGCTTCACTTAAACTAGAACGCAGTACATTGATATTGGCACCCGCCTTATCCAACAAAGGCCGCACCGAACCGCCCTGCTGTTCCAACAGAGCTTGCAATAAATGTACAGGTTCAATGTACTGGTGATCGCGACCCACAGCCAATGACTGCGCGTCGGCAAGCGCCATTTGAAATTTGCTAGTGAGCTTGTCCATCCGCATAAATTGACACCTATAAGCAAAATACTGGGTAAAGAAGGATAGGCAAGTATCTGAGGATCAAGCTGCGAATTTCAATATCTGCTTGATGGGGAAAGTACATCGAGGGATACGTAGCAGCATCAAAGATGTTCGATACTCCACTCGTCCATCAATGCAGCATTTTTTCCATCGTACCGATCAGTAATATGCCACAGGAGATCAGGGCAAACTGCTGTACCGCGGATTGTGGATCTACGCGTCGGTGCAAGCCAGGAATCAAATCAGCGACTGCAATATAAATAAAACTTGCCGCTGCCAAGGTAATAGCATAGGGCAGCACATGCATTGCCGTGCCTAATGCAAAGAATGCAACCACACCACCAACAACTGATGTCAAGCTTGTCAGTAAATTCAACCACAATGCTTTACGACGTGACATACCACTATGCAGCAAAATCGCCAAGTCACCGACTTCTTGCGGGATCTCGTGAATGATCACGGCAAGTGAAGTTACGACACCCAGATGAATGTCGGTCATGAAGGCTGCCGCAATCAGTACACCATCTAATGCATTGTGAAAACCATCACCAAATAAAATCATCCAACCTGCAGCGGCATGCCTTTGTTGATCGTTGATTTGTATTGCATGGATATGTTGATGTTGATGGTGAGAATGATTATGCGGCACCTCTTCAAGAGGATGTGCTTCGCAACTATCGTGATGGCAATGACGCCATAGCACCAGTTTTTCCAGCACGAAGAAGATCAACAAACCGATCAGCAACGTCAAGCCGATGCGATTCACATTGGCCATGCCGCCGGATGCAATGGCTTCCGGCAACAAATCCAATAGCGCTGCGGCAAGCAACGCACCAATGGCAAAACTAACCAAGTGTGGAATCCAATGCACACGTTTTGATTCAGGTACTAACAGAAATAACGAAGCCGCCA
>JAICKZ010000312.1 GCA_025927665.1 Steroidobacteraceae bacterium
CAGCAATTTGCATAGCACTTTCGAATGCGAAATAACGATTGCATATGTAGTTGCTACGTGATTCCAATTTTAAAAGTTGCGCGACATAAAAGCATGCAGCATTGTTGACTGTATTAACAAAGCGCAGAGGTTTGGGTGTCTGCCCACATATAAAAAGATCACGCATAATATCGATGGTCAATTCGAGATCACCGCGTCCCGATGCCAGATATACGGCGGTATCCGATGGTACAGATAACTGCGTGCAGTGTGCTGCACCAATCATGGCAAGTTGAATAAAGCGGCCAATGCGGCGAAATGATTTGCCGGTGACCTGATGAATAATCTCCTTCAATTCCGGAAGTGCTTCATCAACGACATGGTAGTAATCGCCACTTGCATAAATTTGTATAGTCTTTTGATTCATATCATTCCTTGATATTGGAAACCACAAGAGCCGTGTTGTTGCCGCCAAAACCAAAATAATTCATCAAGAAATTGCCAGGTGGTAGTGTACGTTGTGATTGATTGAGCGATACACCCAACTTGGTATCAGCTTGTTCGTTTTCATTCATACCAATGCCAGGCGTGGCAATTAAAAATTCATTGTCAGCCGCGGCACAAAATAGCAACAGCTCATTCAAACCACATGCACCCAAGGTATGACCAATGAAGGGCTTGATGGCAACCAGCGGTGGCATTAAGTCGAATATGCTCTTTATACCTGCTGCCTCTGCTTCATCATTTAATAAACTGGCGGTGCCATGTACTTTGATAGCACTAATATCAGCGGGCGCGAGTTCAGCGTGCTGAAGCGCAGTGGAAATAACATGTGCGATCACTGAACCATCCGGATTCGTGGCAGATATGCTATGGGTATCGCACAAATTCGCGCTACCTTTAAGTTGCCAAGGTTGTTTCGCTGTTTTTCTATTACCTAGCACTAATGCAGAGCATCCTTCACCAAGAATCAGGCCATTGCGAGAACGATCAAAAGGTTTCATCGTGCTGTTTGTCAGCAATTGCAAACCATGAAAGCCCAAAGCAGTGATTGAATTGTATAACTCAATGCCCAGCACCAATGCATGTTGCAGACGATCGCTGCGAATCATGGCGTCGGCGTAGAGCAATGCATTAGCACTGGCGGTGCACGCGGTGTTAAAGCTGAAATCGGGACCGCGTAATCCATGGCGTTTGCGCAACTCATCGCCAAGTATGCCCTGGCTGTTGTTGGTGGCTAACGCGATTGCGTTGTTGTGATGAGCTAATGCATGGCGATATTCTTGTTCACTGACATGAATATTGAAAGAAGAAGTGCCCAGAAACAAACCCATTGCGGCGCGTTCACTGCTGTTAAGACCTGCTTTACCCAATGCCTGTGTGATGACATGATCAAGCACTGCGTTTAGACGTTGTGCCGCATTGTCTATGTATGCACCGGCCAGTAATTTATAAGGTAGAGTTTGCGATTTATCCGCGTACTCAACTGTTACTGCGTCAGGAGCACGAGGTGGTTGTTGTAGCGCATTCAATTGCGATGTGATATCGGCTCCCAATGAAGTATGTAGGGCGCTGCCCAGAAAATAACAGGATTGCATCAGAGAGTCGCCGGTGTATTTGCACGCGCATCAATGATGAACTGTGCCAATGAATTTATGGAAGCCAGCGCTGCACGACCTTCGTTGCCACCTTCGATGCGAACATCGTAGCGATCTTTTACTGCCAAACTGATCTGCAAGGCATCTAATGAATCTAATTCCAATGAACCGCCAATGAGTTGCGCACCATCTTCAATGGAAGCAGGATCAATATCCTTGTCGCATTCCTTGACGATCAAGGTTTTTAGTGCGGACTTTAATGTTTCAAGGTCAAGTGATGCCATGTTTTAATGCGAAAAATAATAATGTGATCAATATCCATTTAAAAATTGAGTATGATTCAAAAAATACATCACTCGTTGCGTCGTGCTTGAATAAACCACGCCATTAATAAAGTAACTAATCCCAATGAACTCAGTGCCGCAGCTTCAGGTGCAATATCGCGTAGTGTACCGTTGCGTAGCAGAATATCCAGAAATCCTTCCAATCCCCAGGACATCGGTGACCATTTAGCCATTGCCTGCATCGCAGCGGGCATGACGAATTTTGGAACCATAATGCCACCGATGGCAGCCAACACGATATTACCGGCACCGCCAAGCAAGGTGGCTTGTTCGGTTGTTGAAGAACAAACCGCAATCAGCAATGCAATACCTAGGGCCGCAAGACTGAGTGATGCAGCCATCACTGCCAGTAAGTACCATGCACCGTTGATTTGCAATGCTTGACCGCCAAGTGCAGGAACCAGATAACGACCTGCAAGCAACATCAAAATCACTTGTAATTGATTGATGAAAAAATAAGGAAGCAATTTTCCTAACAACACACGTAATGTACCTAGATTGGTACTGCGTAGTCGACGCAACGTTCCCTGTTGTCGCTCCTGAATTAAAGTATTCGATAACGGCACCACGACAAAGAATGCGGCAAACACCAACCATGCTGGTACGCTTTGTTGTACTGAGCTGGGAATATGTGAATCATTACTAACATAAGCATAGTGAATTGCGAATTCATCCGTCGCGTTGTCAACGTCTGCAGTTAAGGTACTCAACAATAAACGCATGCGCTCACGACCCAGTGCCGCATGCAATGAGCTGATCATGATGGCTTCAATCTGCTTGCTGGTGTCCGGTGCGATACCGAGTGACAACGCGAAAGGTTTTCCTGCTTCAGGCGGATTGAGCAATTGATCGCTAAAGTCTTTGTTAATGCGAATTGCAAAAGCAAACTCTCCTTTGCGCAATTGTTGATCGACAGTACTATCATTAATAGACGTGGTGCGTGTATCAAACTCAAATGCTTTGCCTGAGTTGAGTGTTGTCAGCAAGTCCCGTGAAGCCTCGCTTTGATCGGCATCTAACCATAGGACTCGTAACCTGCTACCGCTATGTTCCGCCATTTGATTTTGCAACGCTAATGACATGATCAGAACAAAGGCAAGGGGCATAATGAATAACAAAGCCAATCCATGTACGTCACGGCTGAGTAACACGATCTCTTTTCTAATGCAGGCCAGCAATGCATTCATGTCACATCTCACTGGCTGGCGCTGCATTGGTGTTGAGCAATGATAGATAGATTTGCTCCAAGCGACTGACGACAAACTGCAAATGCTCCATGTTCATGCCATGGGTAAGGCAGATATCGAGGAGGTTGTTTATTGCATAGGCATCGGGCA
>JAICKZ010000195.1 GCA_025927665.1 Steroidobacteraceae bacterium
GCTAACCGACCAAGTACTATTCGGCGACATATGGAAACGAACCGAGCTAACGAAACGAGATCGCAGTCTTATTACAGTCGCGGCATTGGTCGCGATGTATCGGTTGGAGCAGTTACCGTTCCATCTCAATTATGCACTTGAGAATGGATTGACCAAGGAGGAGTTGGTTGAAGTTATTACACATCTTGCGTTTTATTCTGGATGGCCAACCGCCGCTTCGGCAATTACGTTGCTGAAAGCAACTATACGTCACGATGAATCATCCAATCGATAGACATAAAGTTATCAATTAATTTCAGGAGCTATCCAGCCATGCCATATGCTCGAATCTCACTTGCCAAGGGTAAGTCTCCAGAATACCTCCGCACGTTGTCCGACAATTTGCATCGCGCATTGGTAGAAACTTTTGAAGTCCCAGAGAAGGATCGTTTTCAGATCTTTCACCAACTTGCAGCAGAGGAATTTGTATTTGATCGAGATTATTTGTGCGGTCCGCGAAGTGATGACTTCGTGCTCATTGCGATTACCGCAGGTAAACCTCGAGATACTCGAACAAAGCAAACTTTTTTCCAACGACTCGTTGAGTTGCTGGAAATCTCGCCGGGCATTCGTCGTCAAGATGTCATGGTAGTCATTAACACAACCCAAGCCGATGAATGGTCTTTTGGTAATGGTATCGCGACCATGGTCGCCGATGCTTCACCTACATGAGAAGAACATGATGAAGCGAAACAAAATTAATTGCTTCTATCAATGATCGAGTTCAACAGGAGCACTATCATGCAAACCCATCGAGTTCTTTTGACTTTGATTTTTGTTTGCAGTCTTGCCGTAGGGGAAGAATCAACGCATATCAATGCTCCGATTATAATGCGCAAGGATGTTTTGACAGCGACCATTGATCCAGAGAAATCGGTTGCCACAGTTGAAATCAAGCAAATCACTCTAGGCCCAAAGCAAAACGCACCGTTGCATCTTCACCCTTGTCCTGTTGTAGGTGTGATTGTCGAAGGAGCGATCAAATTTCAAATTGAAGGCCAGGCTGTTCAGCATCTCAAAGCGGGTGATGCATTTTATGAACCTGCAAACGTGCATATTACCCATTTTGACAATGAAGGCGATACGCCGGTGATTTTTTCCGCATTCTATTTTTTGGGTAAGAACGAACATGAACTTATTCGCATACTCCCCAATTGAGAGTAAATCTCTAGAGTATTGCTGAAGATAATCATGACATGCATGAATTGATCATTCTTTACAGCAGTTATTGGAGAATGCAAAAGAACTTGGGGATGAAGTGACTAACGCGGCAATTAGTTCTCTGACTTCTGCCCATGCTGAGTTTGTCGAAGCATTCTTTTACCTGAGTAAAATCTTCGTCCTTCGATGGATTCAGGATGAATGGGGCTCATGGCGAATGATGTTGTTGTCTGCCTGGTTAATAATCAATCATTCGATTCAGCCATTGAGACGGAACTGAGTACATTCCGAATTTTAATAACTTCAAAGTAGTGCTATTAGTTAATAGGTATCGTTATCCATAATAACGTAGCACAAACAATGACAGGTGGATCAATCGCCACATAATAATTTAAGTATTTTAGAGGTTTTGCATCATGCAAAAAATAATATATAGATTGATGTTGATAGTTCTTTCAATAATTTCTTTGAAGGCCAATGCAGAAACGCTTGCGCAATACGTACAGGAGTGCGCAACCCAAGTGGGCTTTGATCCCAACGAGCTACCTGCACTGAACTGTAATGATGGAATTAAGTTTGCAGATCTGAATAATATACAGACTCCCGTAAATGATTATCTTGTGCATACGAGCTTCGCCGGTTCGTTCAATAGAATTGATGTAGTTGCTGCCTGCCGTTGGCTTACAGGAATTAGTCAAGGTCGATTTGCAGCGGCGGTGAGTGTTGAGATGCTCATTCATAGCAAAGCGAATGGCAGCACTTGCTTTTTTGCGGCAAAACCACAACCTACTATTACTGCGCCAGATGGTACTGTGTTTTCTGGTGCAAATGAGCCGCTTGGTGGTTTGGTGTCAACCAGCATTGTTTCGCCTCAGGACCCTAATGCATCCAGCTACTGGATGCAACCTACAGACTTAAACAGTGCTGCATTTAATATTGCTCCGTTTTCTAAGACTCCGTTACGATGTGTTGGTTGTCATGTGGCTGGACCTTATATTGCGTCGCCTCGTATTGCCCCAATGTTGGGAATCTTTGGTTTACTCAATGACGGGCATGACACCTTCGCAACTCGGTATCACGCAGTGGGGAGTTTCGTATCAGGATCTGCGTTCAGTTCATGGGACACCATCGTATCCCAAAACAATAGCCCCGGTATTCCTGCCTGCAACGGATGTCACTCAATTGGATCCAACTCAACAGCCAGCACTATTTACGGTACTCAACTCGGATTTCCCGTAATACCGAGTCTTTTAAGCGATATACAAAGTATTAATGCTGCAGGTGTCATGCCCGCTGATGCCTCTCCTACCAGTGATTATCGATGGGTGAACATGAGTACGCCCATCCCTTTGGATGATAATGGTGAGTATGAATTCCTCGATAATCTGCACCTAAAGTATCCAAGGTTCTACTGCAGTAATCCCTCCTTCGTTCAAGCGCATGTGGTTGGTAGCAATTTAATATTTAATAATCATCAGCTAGAGAACTTGCACTACTTCAATTTGCAGGATGGCCTTGTATGTCTTAATGCTGAGCAGCCCAATGGAGAACAGTGCCCTGATTACCAAACTCGCTATCTATGTGATGGCACGTGGACAGATTGGAGCAATCGAGATCGACCGACGGCATCAGGTGATTGGGAGCCTCGTCGCGGCTTTCCCGGCCTATGCGCATCGCCTACCGCAATACAAGCTCGACACGATATAAGTATTACTTCAACTCCTGTTTGGGCTGTGGTGAATGGACCTAATGATCGATTGGCTGAATTCGATACCAATGGTTTGGCTTGCAATAATTGGGAACAAAGTAGTGGTAGATGTTCAGACTATGTCGTTCGATTCATTTGTGAATAATAAATCCTCAATAGGCTCGCCACGGATGGCGAGTGCAAAATCCGCTCCGTATTCATGTATATAACAATTCATCTTTGTGGATGTTTCGAAAGAGTTTTGCTAACAAAGTCGCTAAACAATGACTTGATCCAAATACATTCAAAGCCCCAGTTGGGCACGAATAGATGTCGCTAACTTTAATAGTGCCCTGGAGAACTTCGCACCATGTTAAAAATGATATGTCGATTAACAGCAATGGCACTGGTCATCATTACCTTAGATTGCAATGCCGAAACGCTTGCCAGTTATGCACAAGCCTGTGCAAGTGAGTTGGGATTTGATCCCAGTCAGATACCGATACTCAATTGTAACAATGGAATTCGGTTTGCGACTGGTGGTCCCTTAAATGATTATGTTGGCCACGAAAGCTTCTATGGTATTAATCGCGACAGTATTGATCTGGTATTTGCCTGCCGCTGGATGGATAAAAACACGCCTTCTACAACGGCGGTGAGTGTGGAAATGCTCATTCATAACAAGACAAGTGGTAATACCTGTTTTTTTGCTGCAAAGGATTCAAGCAATAACAGGGTAATTTCAGCGTCTGGCGCCATCGTTTCCACTGAGATTGTTTCACCCTATGATGCAAACGCAGCTAGCTATTGGATGCAGCCTATCGATTTAAATAATAGAACATTTGTTGTTCAGAATGTAAGCCCTAATCCTCGCTTGCAGTGCGTCGGTTGTCATGTGGCTGGGCCTTATATTGCTTCTCCTAGAATTGCCCCTTTTTTGGCGCAGTTTGGTTTACTCAATGATGGCCATGATACGTTGGCAAACCCGTCGATGCGACGGTACCATGCAGTGGGAAGCAACCGATCATTTAGTGCTTTTTGGGGTTGGGATACCATCGTAGCCAATAACAATGTACCCAGTGTCGTAATTAATAACAATCCCAGTAGCAGTATCTGTGCAAATGGATGCCACTCAATTGGATTGAAGTCTACAGCCAGTGGTATTTCTGATGATCAAAGGGGATTTTCTGTAATACCAAGTCTTCAAGAGGATATAAGCGACATCGCTGATGCTCACGTCATGCCAGCCAATGCCTCTCCTACCAGTGATTATAGATGGGTGAATATGAGCACGCCTTTTCTCCTTGGTGATGGTGGCGAGTATGAAATGCTCGGTGATCTGCAACAACTGTATCCAAATTTCTTTTGTAGCAATCCTTCACGCATTGAGGCGCACGTTGTTGGTAGCGATCGAGTATTTAGCAACGTTCAGGGATCAGATACGTTTCACTATTTCAATTTGCAGGATGGGCTTGTATGCCTTAATGCTGATCAGCCCAATGGAAAACAATGTGAGGATTACCAAACTCGTTACTTATGTGATGGCACCTGGACAGATTGGAGCAGTCGTGATCGACCGACGGCATCCGGTGACTGGGAGCCTCGTCGCGGTTTTCCTGGTCTATGCGAATCACCTACAGCGATACAAGCTGGATACAACCTAAATATAGATATAGGTATTTTCCAATTATCCATTCCGATTACGTTGAACGGACCTAACGATCGATTGGCCGAATTTGATTCTAATGGCTTGGCTTGTAATAACTGGGAACAGGATAGTGGCAGATGTTCAGACTATGTCGCTCGCTTCATTTGCGAATAATAAATTCTCAATAGACTCGCCATGGATAGCGAGTGCACTTTAGTTGTAATGAATGACAAAGACGCAATGCATCTCAACAGTTGTCATTCTCGCATAGGTGCCTGTTTCGTCAAACAGAGTCAGCTATTACCGTTCATGTGAGCTTGTCGAGCTATTCATTAGTTATTTCAATGAACCCTTCGACAAGCTCAGGGTAAACGGAATTATTATTACTGGATTCCCATCTTCACGAGGTTGTTACCGTTCATGGTGAGCCTATCGAACCATTCATTAATTATTTCAATGAACCCTTCGACAAGCCTAGGGTGAGCGGAATTATATTACTGGGCCCCATCTTCACTGGGATGACTTTATAAGCACTTCAACGACTATAAGATATAGTGACCTCATCAACTCTCGATGTAACCTTAAAGCAACTCGCATCACGCGCAATAACGCTAATCTATCGATATGGGAATAATTCATTAATTATTTTAACAAACACAAGGTAAGCGGAGTCATTCATACCAAGCATCGTCAGATAACACTTACGACGATATAAATAAGCGCGCCTATGTAAGATGTTATCTAACCAATTCTGCAACATGGAATGAATTAATTCATCATACATGTGTCGCTACTTATTTATCATAAAGAGTGACACCTTTGATAAAGCAATTCTTTCGATATCGTGCGATGATGAAATCAAACTGCGTTGCCGTGCCGCACACGCATGTACGCTTCGTTGCGCTGATGACCATGACAATTATGCTCATTATTAGCGTTCATGCGCGAAGTGACGATATGCCAGAGCAGCCGGATTATTTAATCATCGGTGGTGGTAGCGGCGGTGTGTTGCGAGGTCAGCGGTTGGGTTATGGCGCACTGAGTTATCGTTTTCATGAAAAATGGCATGGCTTGTATCCAAGTGTGATGATCGGTGTTGCATCCAATGCACGTTATGCCGCCTTTATGCTTGGATATGACTACGATCTCAATGGTCAATTTCGCTTGTCATTGAATATCGGACCCGGCTTATACGAACACACAAAAACAGCGCCAAATCTGGGTTCGCCCATTGAGTTTCTATCAACACTTGAACTTTCATGGCGTACCGTCAGGCAACAACGGCTTGCGATTGCTTTCGGTCATCTCTCCAATGCGCATATTGATAACTACAACCCCGGCACCGAGCTTTTGATATTTTCATATCAAATTCCAATGCACTAGAAATCTCAGTTCGGTAACACCAACAGAAAGGTACTCTCGCTATACCGAACAAAATTATCTGGAACCACCAAGAACTTTGTAGAGCAGAAAGTGGTACAACAGCCGTTCTCTAAAATGCAAATTCACAGTCATTACCAACTTAAGAAATGATAAGCTGCCCAAATAATGTCGGGCTTAGAAACTTAAAGAATGAGGCTTTTCAAGAATGAACTATATTCGAGCTATGCTTGTGTTCACAATATTGCCGTTACCAGCTTTTATTGCATGCGCTGCCGATTTTGAATCAGACACCGCGATCAAATGCGATTTATGCGATGCCTGGAATCAACC
>JAICKZ010000252.1 GCA_025927665.1 Steroidobacteraceae bacterium
AATCAGACGTATCAGATGTTTGCTGTCAGCATCAGGATATTCCATCGTAAATTCTGACAAGGCCATAACTTCATTCAGCAAGCGATCACGCCATTGTTCAACACGTCGCAATCGCAACACCTGCGAGCGATGCTCCTGTTTCTTAGCTTCTAACGCTAAGCGAATAGGTTCAGAATCAATCTTGCGCATCAACTTGCCGATAAACTGCTTTTGCCGATATAGACCACCATTGGCAGTAATGCGTTTGGCAATATCTACGGCATCGCGCAATTTTTCAGGTAGTTGTAATTCATCGAGTTCGCCGGGAGATAATTCAATCAATGATTCGCCGAGTAGCTGCAACTCGGTGCTTTGACGCTTCATGGCGCTTTTACTTGGGCCCTCGTCAATGTCATCATCGGGCTGGTTGGTGTCGTGATATTTCATTTGCGGATGTTACCACTATGGCATGATTTGGCTGATAAACTGTCGGTCCATGCCAGCAATTTTGCTGACAACTTTACTTACTCCAGTTAATTTAGATAGTTACTTGGTAATTGGGAATCACAATGTCCACTGCTGTAATGAGCTTAACGGAATCCGATCTAAAAGCCTGTGTTGAACTGGCGTTAAAAGAGGCGCGTCAGTTAGGCGCAAGCGAAGCCGAAGTGGGCGTCAGTGTCGATACGGGCTTGTCAGTGACGGCACGTATGCGGGAAGTTGAAACGCTCGAATATCATCGCGATCGTGGCATGGGCATTACTGTTTATCGTGGTAAACGCAAGGGCTCTGCCAGTACGGCTGATCTTAGTGTAACTGCCATTCGTGAAACGGTTGCCAAAGCTTATAGCATTGCTGGATTTACGGCCGAAGATCCGTGCGCAGGTTTGCCTGATGCCAGCGATCTTGCAACACATATACCTGACCTTGATTTAAATCATCCTTGGGATATTCAACCCGATGATGCGCGTGATCTCGCCATCAGCTGTGAAGCCGCAGCACTGGATGTGGATTCACGCATCAGTAACTCCGAAGGCGCTACTTTATCCAGCCATCAAGGCTTGCGTGTATTTGGTAACTCTTTAGGGTTCGTGGCTGGATACGCGAGTACTTCACATAGTTTGAGTTGTTCAGTAGTGGGTCAACAGAACGGTGAGATGCAACGCGACTATTGGTACAGCGCAGTGCGTGATTATCGTGATATGGATAGTGCTGTCAGCATTGGTGAGCGCGCGGCAAAGCGCACGCTGGAACGTTTAGGCGCGCAACGTTTATCCACCTGTGTGGTGCCAGTGATCTTCGTGCCGGAGTTAGCGCGTGGTTTAATCGGACATTTTCTAGGCGCGATTCGAGGTGGCAGTCAGTATCGTCGCTCTTCGTTCCTGCTTGATGCAGCTGGTCAATCAGTATTTCCATCATGGTTCAGTTGCGTTGAACGTCCGCATCTTCGTAAAGCGTTGGGCAGTGCGCCTTTTGATGCAGAAGGTGTAACCACACGTGATCGTACCTTGATTGATAAAGGCGTATTGACGGGCTATGTACTCAGTACTTATTCAGCACGCAAGCTGGGATTAAAGACCACCGGTAATGCTGGTGGAGTTCATAACTTAATTGTTGAGTCTGGTAGCGATGACTTTGCCGCGCTGCTTAAAAAAATGAATCGAGGTTTGGTGGTAACCGAGTTGATGGGAAGCGGAGTGAATGGGGTAACGGGTGATTACTCACGTGGCGCCGCAGGTTTTTGGGTTGAAAATGGACAACTCGCTTATCCCGTTCATGAAATTACAATTGCAGGAAATTTGAAAGAAATGTATCAACGCATTATTGCGGTAGGCAGTGATGTGGATGCACGCGGTGGCGTGCGCACTGGTTCCATCTTGTTAGAGTCGATGACAATTGCGGGAATGTAAAAGCGTGTCGAAACGTTTTGCTTTTAGAAAGAATGAAAGATGGACCTGCACACACACAAAGATCAATGCTAATTGATTACCGCGTTAATGTTTCATTCGCACTGCTTTCTGATTTCACCCAATCCGCCAATGTCTTGCCTTGTATGCTGTCACGTAAAATTTCATTGAAGTGAGTTGCCATTTTATCCGCCGCTTGCACAACACGCAGATGTGGCGTACGAGTGTCATGCGCATCATTGCGTACCGCCTCCAACACCTGAAATAAATCAATATGTGCCAGATCACGTGCCGGCAAGTAACCATCATTTTGTGTAGTGGTCAACAAACTGGAATTGATGAAGGCATTTATAATTGGTCGTAACGCCGCGCTTGGGATTTCCAGATAACGCGATAGTCGATTAAGTGTCCATTGACTCGCGCCTTCTTTAAAATCGCGTGCAATCAGATACATCACCGATAATCCAATGCGTTCTCGCAACGCTGGCGTCATGTAAACATCGCGATAACCGGTTCGCAACGATTGTGGATGCTGTACATAAAACGACAGTTGTGCGCCGATCAACAGAATCAGCCATGAAGTATAGATCCAGATCAATGCCACAATGACAATAGCAAAGCCGGCGTAGATCAACGCAGTTTGAGTTGAGCTTGCAACAAAACGCGTAAACAATATCCCAACAAAAGTCCACAAGCCACCCGCTGCAATGCCGCCAATCAATGCCGACTTGATTCGTACTTTGGTATTAGGAATAAAACCATATACAAAACTGAATGCAGCGCTGACCAACAAAAAGGGAGTGAGATGTTTCAGATGGTGCGATATCCAGGCGCTGACACCAAGCTGCGTAATAGTTTGTGCTGCCTCGGAACGACTGAGTGCGGTGAATACGCCGATCGCTGCGGCAATTAACACCGGCCCGACAATCATCACGCTCAAATATTCAGCAAAGCGGCGTGCGACATTGCGGGGTTGTTCCACATGCCATACAAAATTGAAACTTGCTTCTACTTTCTGAAGTGTCGAGATAACGTTGTAAATCAACAATGCCAATCCAAGCGAACCCAAAACACCGCTGCGGACACTATTGATGGTCCTCATTATATTGGTGGTCAATTCAATGGCTTTGCTGTCACCCAATGGTTGAAGAAATTGATACAGCAGCGGTTGAAAATACTGACCATATCCAAGACCTTTGAGTATTGAGAATGCCAACGCCATCAATGGAGCAATGGACAGCAACGTGGTGTAGGCCAGACTCATTGCGCGCAACGTCAATTGACCTTGCAGCACATCGCGAATCAATGCATAAGGATAACGCAAGCCCTGCGGTAGCAATGTTGGCGGCGCTGGTTGCGATTCAAATAGAAATTGTTGGATACGTTGGTGAAGGCGATGCAGCATGCCGTGTAGCATACCTCATCAACCGTCTCCATCTGCAATCTGCGCCGTGTACCAGTGAGCCGACGTGGGGCTATGGAAACGTTGTGGAATATCGCGTACCAGATAAGGTATCAAATCTGCACTGACCGGCTGGGAATAAAAATATCCTTGCGCATCATCACAACCCGATTGCCGAAGAAAATTCGCTTGTTCCAATGTCTCCACCCCTTCTGCAATGATTTTCATGTCCAAAGTTTTTCCCAACGCAATGACCGCACGCACAATGGATTGATCGCCACTGCTGTTAGCGGCACCGCTGACGAAACTGCGATCAACCTTCAAGCATCCCAACTTGAATCGCTTTAGATAACTCAATGATGAGTAACCGGTGCCAAAATCATCCAGTGCCACTTTGACACCCATTTCCGCTAAATCATTGATCAATTCTGCAGCGCTCGCGGGGTCGTTCATGACCATGCTTTCCGTCAACTCTAATGTTAGCTGTCGGGGTTTAAGATTGTGCTTCCGTAACGCATTAGCGATACGCTGTGGCAAATCCCGGCGTGAAAACTCACGCGTAGAAAGATTGACCGCAATGCTGGGCTCGTTCCATCCCATCTGTTGCCAACGATGCAGCTGTGCGCAGGCCGTGTTCAATACCCAATCGCTGATTGGTAAAATCAAGCCAGTTTCTTCAGCAATGGAAATAAAACGCGCCGGACTGATCAAACCTAACTGCGGATGATGCCAGCGCAACAGGGCTTCGACGCCGGTAATTTTCCCCGTGTTCAACTCAACGACTGGTTGATAGTCAAGCATAAACTGATTGCGTTGTAGTGCCTGTGGCAAATTGTTCTGCAATACAAAACGTTCAGCTGCGGCGGCGTCGCCGGTGGATGAATACAATGCCACTGCATTGCGGCCACGTTCTTTTGCTTGATACACGGCCGCGTCGGCGGTGCGAATCAGCGATTCCACATCGGCACCGTCACATGGAAAGCAACTGATACCGATACTGGCAGT
Organism: Steroidobacteraceae bacterium; assembly: GCA_025927665.1. Classification (GTDB taxonomy): domain Bacteria; phylum Pseudomonadota; class Gammaproteobacteria; order Steroidobacterales; family Steroidobacteraceae; genus CAILZL01. The sequence goes on from JAICKZ010000252.1 coordinate 4,294, forward strand.
AATAAAAAATTCGCGTGTAGCAATGGTAAAGGGCCGTTCCACTGCTTTGCGAATGTTTTCTGCATACGTCACGATCTCATCAGTATCGATTGCTTCACTACGAATCAAAACAAATTCATCGCCACCCAATCGTGCTAAATAATCGCCAGCTTGTTTACCGCTGTTCAAACGCTCAGCAACGGCACGAATCACTGCATCACCAATACGATGGCC
>JAICKZ010000050.1 GCA_025927665.1 Steroidobacteraceae bacterium
AGGATTATTGAATGTACTGCCATCGGTGTTAATACCCGGTGCCGCCCAACTTATGATTGCACTTACTTTGGTGGTACTAGTATCGTTCACGATAATAGAAAACGATGGCATTGTTGCAGATTGATAACCATCTGTTGCGCTTATAAGGATGTTATTAAAACTACTGGCTTTATCAGGTGTACCACGTAACTCACCAGTAACTGTATTGAACGTTGCCCAGTACGGCTTATTTTGAATTGAAAAACTTATCGAACCAGATACGCCACCAGTAGTATTTGCATTGAAGTAGTAAGCTGATCCCACTGAAGTAGATAGTTGAGGTTGTCCAACAATTACTAAAGTCGTGGTTGAGGTGCTTGCAGCTTGAGTCATAGATGAAGCAGCGGCAGGATATGTAGTTGTAGCTGCAGAAGAGTCAGCACCTGCACTACATGCAGAAAGAAATGTTGTTGCTGCCAAAATCATCAGTGCATGGTGCGTTCTTACTATATGTGTATTCACAATTGTCGCCTGTAGTGTTGATACATATAAATAGTTTGCCGTTATTCACCTGTCGACTAATGAGGAGTGCCACACAAATATAACTAGTTAATAGAATCGATTTATATACATCAGGATAATGCTAGGACTGCAAAATGCTTATCGCTCAATTAAGAATAAGAAGCGATCTGAGGCAAATTAACTCTTACATCAGATTTCATTTATTTATGCATTGTGAATAATAACAACCATGTCTGTAGGCGCATAAATGTTTTCAATATGAGACTTGTTGACATGCGCTTCACTAACAATATCAATTGATTTGTGCTTAATGAGCTTGGCCAATAAGAAGGTTAGTGAAGAATAATCTTTTTGATTAGGGAAAAGCTCAACAGGCGTTTAGTAAATATCTATAGCACGCTTATTGATAGCAATGAATATCTTGTTGCTGAATAGCGTGTGGTTGGTGCGAAAATGCGAAATATGTTGAAACAACTTGGTAAGACTTTATCTTTCATTGCAATGACATTGGTGATAAGCCTGTGTATTACCACAACTGGTAAAGCTGCAACGACATTGGGTGTCTATGAAGGTAATGGCTGCGATGGAGTATCGGATTTAGCCGGCTTCGTTAATTGGTTTGGACGACAACCCGATTTCGTAGTGGATTTTTTTGCATCTGATTCCTGGACTTCAATGATGAATGATGCGACATGGGCTATCGGATGTTGGAAGCGCCAAAATAAAACTGTGTTGTTTTCCGTTCCGATGTTGCCGCAAGACGGTAGTACTTTGCAACAAGGTGCAGCGGGTAACTTCGACGATAAATTTCGAGCTTTGGCGAAACTATTGGCAAGCAATGGCTATGGCAATGCAACCATTCGACTAGGCTGGGAATTTAATGGCGGATGGTATGCATGGGCTGCAAAAAAAGATCCAGCTAATTGGATTTTATATTGGCAAAGAATTGTAACTGTTATGCGTTCTGAACCTGGCACTTCATTTCGCTTTGATTGGTGTTCGGCACAAGGACTTCAACAAATAGCTGCCTCCGATGTTTATCCAGGAGATGCATACGTCGATGTCATTGGTCGCGATAATTATAATCAAACATGGGACGCAAGCATTGTCACTCCTCAAGATCGATGGAACAACATAGTTTCAGAACCTTATGGGTTAACTTGGTTACAAGCGTTCGCGGCACAACACGGCAAGCCGATCTCAATACCTGAGTGGGGCACGGGTACCAGGCCCGATGGACATGGTGGTGGAGATGATTCTTATTTTGTCCAACAGATGGCGGCGTGGATAAAGAAGAATAATGTTCTCTATCATAATTATTGGGATTATTCAGCGCCTGACTATGACGCCAAACTATCGCTTGGATCTCAACCGGCAGCAGGAGCGGCATACTTGACTGCATTCAGATCCATACCACGTGCACCTACCAGCGTTGTTGCAAAGAAAGGTTCTTAGCAAACGCGTTGGTTATTTTGTGATGTTAATGAATTCCACCGTACGTTTGCTACTGAACGTCTTAGGGTTCAATTAATCCATCTGTTAATCTACATAGAGAATTAAATCTCGAAATATTTCTTCGAGCCAATTCGAAAATCTTGTTGATCTAAAAATAACCCTAAGTACCATCGCAATCTTCTTGCGCCGTGGCACTTAGGGTTGGTGTTGGTGGAGGCGGCGGGAATCGAACCCGCGTCCGTAAGCTCTACGCTACACGATCTACATGTTTAGCTTTGTCATTGGTTCTCATCTCACGCTACCCGACAAGCAGGGAAGACGTGCGACCAGCTCAAGAGGCGTTTAACCATTCAACCTTCAGCACATTGAATGGCGATCTTGTGAGCGCGTCCCTCGATTCTGGATGCACAAGCACATACCAGGCGAGGGTTAAGCGGGATTAAGCCGCTAGAGCGTAGTTGTCGTCGTTTGCAACTATAGTTTGTAAGCGGATTAACGAGGAACCTTACACCTCGACATGCACGCGCAGTCTCGAAACCCACGTCGAAACCGGTCGCCCCCAATCTTTCTTTTGTCTTACTTTTCTTTGGATTCGAAAAGAAAACAAAAATTGAGAAGCGCTTAGTGTAGGGTTAGTTGCGAAATTTACAAGCGATAATTGCGTCCAATCGATTACTGGCAGTCCACAATATGCGAAATACCAATGTTGCGCAGTTCGCATTGTTCCTTCGTCATTGGATAATGATTGGTCAATGGCAAAAAGAACAAGTAGCTGGCTATAAATATTGATACGGCAATCACCAATATCTTAACCTTATGTCGTTCGAATCCGGCGTGGACTTCGCAAAGATATTTCCACATCAAGGCGAGTAATGCATAACTAATTACTAACCCTGTAAAATAATGGTACAGATACATAACACGTTGACTGATGATCCACAGATGCAGAGCCATAAAGGCGACATACGCCGTGGTGAAGACTTCAATCAAGTAATAGGTGGCCATGCTGCCACGAGGACGAATGGCGAATACTTGATTGTTGATGACCAATATCAACGACAAAATTACCGCAAACGTGCCTGAATACCAAGCGGGTTGATTGCCTATCAACTGCACATAGCTGGTCTTACCATTCGCAGAATCCCAACGATAGTTGATATTACGATCATGAAATGGCCAGTGCAGCGGGTGCGAACCGTTCTCGCCAGGTTTGGTAACGTCAAGCTTGGGCACACCTTTATTATCTACTTCCATGAAGTGAAAATAATCACGAGTAATTATATAAACGATATAAGGAGTGAGTGCCTCATGATGCTCAAGATAGTGGCGATATTCTGGGGACATGAAGCTAATGTCTTTTTGCCCCGCCGGTGAGTTTGCATCCGGCATATTTCGAGAATTGAGCGCATGTACATAAAATACTGCAAATATCACCAATAAAATCGCTGCGATAGCCGAACTGCTTTTGACCAGAAAATCAATCGGCCAATTAACGCGCACGTTCTCAGGGTGCTGTCGTACGTCTTTAAGATAAAGAATAGGGAACAGTATCAGCAGACAGGCGGCATTCACTTTTATCATCGCTGCGAGTGCACACCAGAAAGCCAACAACACATATTGCCACCAGCTGAGAACAGTAGTTTTCTTCCAAAGACGCAAAAAATACCAGATGGCACCGAGGCTGAAGAACATCTGAAAGCTATCAAGGTGAGTCGCGCGAAAATGAACTACGAAGGCATTCTCGAACAAGTATAAAGAACTGAAAAGGAGTGCATAAAGACGATTTTCTACCAGCTCATACATGATGGCAAAAAACATCAATGCACCGAATGCAGCAAATAAGCTGGGCATCAATCTCATACCTGTAAACACAAAACCTTTTGGCAAAGCCTCGCCACTAATATGCTTATCAAGCGTTAATACGTGCTTATCGATGTGGCTATTCGCGCCTGACAGAGATTCACCCGCCGCAATTAACAACTTGCCAAGTGGCGGATGTGCTTCAAATTGAGCAATATTTTCTATATACCTTTCTGCAGCGGTGACATGATAATTTTCATCCCAAAACAGATAAGGTGGATCGGAAAGATTAGCAATAAAATTGAAATAAGCAATGATTGCGACAACTATCGTGCATCCCAATGTAAGGATTGCAGGTGGAATGTGCAGCGATCTCAGTTTTTGGAAAGTGCTGTTGAATGTCATTACTTAGTACTGAATTGAAAGCATGGTCTTGACCTGCTGCTATAATAGAGTTATTAGCTGCGCCTGTCATCATTCAAAAAAGTTGCAGGCATCAATTGGAAACGAAGTGGCGTAAAGTGGTATGTCGGAAAATATCCAAAATTTAGTCTCAGTTGTCATTCCCGCATACAACGAAGAAGAATCCTTGATGGAATGTCATCGCAGACTTACTGTGGTATTGTCCAAGGTGGAATTTGAATATGAATTGATTTTTGTGAATGACGGTAGCAGCGATCGTACATTATCTTTGTTGCATTCTTTGCAAGCGAGTGACCAGCATGTGGCGATCATCGATTTGAGTAGAAACTTTGGCAAAGAAATCGCGCTCACGGCTGGACTGGATGTAGCAGATGGTGATGCGACAATTGTTATTGATGCAGATCTTCAAGATCCGCCAGAACTTATTCCGGTTTTGATCCAGGAATGGAAAAATGGTTACGATGTAGTTTATGCTACCCGTACAGAACGTAAAGGAGAAAGCTGGACCAAGAAAATAACCGCACACTCGTTCTACAAATTGTTACAAAGCATGAGTAACGTGGCGGTACCCCGTGATACCGGTGATTTTCGATTATTAAGCAAAAGAGCGGTGGTGGCGTTGCGTGCATTGCGAGAGCAGCATAGATTCATGAAAGGATTATTTTCGTGGATTGGTTTTCCACAAAAAGCGGTTCAATACCAGCGTGAGAGCAGATATTCCGGCGTTACAAAATGGAACTACTGGAAATTATGGAATTTTGCATTGGAGGGTATTACTTCATTCACAACCATTCCTCTACGAATTTCAACCTATGTCGGATTGATGACTGCGTCTATTTCATTTTTTTATGGTTTGTTTATCGTCATTCGTACATTGACGTATGGAAATCCCGTCGCGGGATATCCATCATTGCTTGTTATCGTTTTGTTTTTGGGTGGCATCCAATTAATGGCGATTGGAGTGATTGGCGAATATCTGGGACGCATCTTTAATGAAACCAAACAAAGGCCACTATATTTTTTGAATGAATATAAACCCAGTAAAATGTCGATTAAATCTAGAATCGATGCCAAAAAACATAGTTATTGAGCGTGAATTGCAGGCTAGCTTCTGTGGTAGTTTTAATAGAACTTGCTCTGCAAACCAGATGAGTTCAATCGCTTCATCCAAATGACAAGGTGGTAAAAAATAATAGCGACGCGAATGCAATACTCATCAACAAAGAGCGTGCAACATTGCTAGTCGTAACGCATAAGATCGCGAATGGAACGATCACCGGAAAGATGTAACGAAAATCGTTGTTGCATGCATAGGATATTTTTATTCGAAATGAAATCAAACTAGCAAACCATAATGTGGTGACAATGAGTAACGGTAAATATCGCCATGTGGTGCGAAGGCTTTTAAGATCTTTCCAACGCCGCAGAAGCGTCAACAATAATATGATCAATATTACGCCCCACAACAATGCGATCCATTTTTGTATCGCGCCGTTGAAGCTATATTCGCCGGTCAATGATGTTCTCAGCAACACATTCCAGAAATTGTAACGACCTGTGGAATCATTAGTCAGGTCAATCCATGGATGAGAGAGGAAAGTGGCGATATCCATCGGTATAAAATTGCCGAGTTTGGCCGGGACTTTAAGCCAGTCGCCCAGCACCAACGCGGAATTACCCATAATCCAATCCGATATCGAGCCTTGCCAATAGGAATAAATTTTTCGCCCGAGACTGGCAGCAAAACCAATCAGGATCATCGTACTTGCAATTAAATAAGGCTGCCATCTTCGCCACTCACGCCAGTGCTGATGACGCATAAGTTTAATCAACATCAACATGCCAAGCGTGCCGACCAGTACCATCGCAGTAGTCTTGGTCAGCAGAGCAAGTGCAATAAAAAATGCTGCGCCAAACAGAGGCTGGTATTTATTGTTGAACCACCAGCGCACGGTGAACAAGGTAGCGAGTGATGAACAGGCATACAAACCAACATCATTATTAATGCCGATACTTGAAATGATTCCAGTAGGCCATAAAGCAATGGCTGCGGTGGCAAGGCCAGTAGGTACGGTACGAAAGCGAACGGCAAGATTGATTAATGCGGATGATGAGCACAGAAATATTATCCATAGCGACAATGAATACGCTTGCACAGTTTCAGGAGGCGATAAGTGCAGCCACTCTGCCCAGCGCCAAGTCACCGCACCACCGAGGTAATATAACGGCGGCTGAAAGAACTCCCATTTTTCAGTGGGCGCGGGCAATGTCAATGTATGTGCGACACGCATGATGTAATCAATATGCCCGTCACCGCCCAATACATCGTGCGCGCGGGTAGTCCAGGGAGTGATTGACCAATAACAGCAAACTACTATCAATCCTAAACTAATCGATAGCCATTGATGGGCTCGCAACTTAAACAATCTTGAGAGTGTATAGAGCAAAGGCAGGAAGCTGAGCCAGAGCAATATCCATCTTGCTCCTGCGATTGGATGTAGTGAGATACCTCCTGGTCCACCATAGTTGTTGACCTCGAACTCAATCAAGTTATTTCCATTCGTCAACCATGGTGAGAAATCAAACTCAAATCCTTTCCTCCAGTTTGTGAGTGCAGGTTTCGGTATTGCATTGAGTGATACCGATTTGCCATTGACTTTGAGTGAAACTAACTCATCGTCGGGTACTACATGCCAAGTTGTCGGTGTGAACCAGTGCACTGGCATGGTGACGAACAATCGATTGCCATTCGAGACATCGTTGAACGTCCATGGCATGGTGTCCAGAGTTTTGGATTGACCTGTGGACATACGAGCCGTAGCTGATAGTGCTGGACGCAAGACCCACAGCGCGGCAGAAATTGAGATAACGCTCAGCACACTCAGTATCAAATAAATACTGAGTGTGCGTACGTTGTTAGGCGTGTTTCCCAACGGAGATGGCTCGGAGATTCATTACTCGTGATGCGAGGAAGTGTCTGAGCTTGACCATGCCGATGTTGAGTTATGCGATGACGCTGAAGATGCTTCGGAAGGAGGCGAGTAGCTTTCACGCGGTGCTTCGAAGTGCTGCGTATGCTGGTTTGATGAAGCATCATGCAATGCTGAGTTCTGCTCACGATGCTCAATAGGATGATGTGCTGTGGGTGCAGCAGACTGACTTGCATTAGAATCATGCGATTCAGTATTTGCTGAGCCATCGTTCATTGAGGCGGTATTTGTCGCAGATTGATCGCGATTGAAATTACGGTCATCACCGCCGCGACCACGGCCACCACGACGTCGACGATTGCGACGGCCGCGACCTCCGCGTTCATGACGTTGACCTTGATTCATTCCTGCTTCTTGCGTCGGGTTATCTTGCGATGCGAGTTCAGTTGCAACATTTGCAGTATTGGTATTCGCAGCGTTTACGGCAGGCGTACGTTGGGCGTCACGATCTCGATCGTGACGATGACGCGGCTCATGCTGATGATCGCGTTTCTGTTTATGTTGCTCCTTGCGTGGTTGTACTTCATCGGAAGCGGTATGACGATGTTCGCTGCCACTGCTGATACCACGATTTCGTGCGCCACGATCATTGCGATCGTTACGATCATGTCCACGACCTTGACGACCGCGACCACCACGTGGACGATCACGATCATGATTTGCATTCCGATCATTACGGGTACGATCTTGATGTTTAGTTGGCTTGCTGGATTTGGCTTTGTCAGTTTTACTATCCCCAAACAGGAACCGCCAGAGACGCACCAAGATGCCAGGGCCATTGGACTTTTCTGAAACAATGGTCGGTGCGGGAGCGGTGGGTATCACGTTGGTAACTGCAGGTTGTTGTACAACCACTTTTTGTTCTTCGCGATTAACGACTGCATTCACATCCAACTTCGGTTGTTGTGCCAACTTGTAACTGGTATCACCTTCAGTTTGCTCCACTTCATCGTCGCGCAGACGATGAATTTCATACGCAGGTGTTTCCATATATTTGTTGGGAACCAAAACAATTTCTGCTTTATTCTTGGTTCCTATTTCTATCAACCATTCGCGTTTTTCGTTGATGAGGAATGTGGCGACATCGACAGGCAACTGTGCAATAACTTTGGCAGTACGCTCTTTGCGGGCTTCTTCACCGATCAAGCGCAGTAATGTCAGCGCCAAGGATTCAACACTGCGAATCTTGCCAATACCCGAACAACGCGGGCAGGTGTGATGAGTGGCTTCAGTGATTGACGGGCGCAAACGTTGACGCGAAAGCTCTAGCAAGCCGAAACGCGAGATGCGGCCTAGTTGAATGCGTGCCCGATCCTGTTTTACTGCATCACGCAGACGATCTTCAACGTCGCGCTGATTCTTGGTGGACTCCATGTCGATGAAGTCGATAACAATCAATCCACCGATATCACGCAAGCGTAGTTGTCGCGCAATTTCATCAGCTGCTTCGAGATTGGTATTGGTAGCGGTGGTTTCGATATCGCCACCGCGGGTGGCACGTGCGGAGTTGATGTCGATTGATACCAGCGCTTCAGTATGATCGATAACAATTGAACCACCTGAAGGCAGATCCACCGAATGCGCATGTGCGGATTCAATCTGGTTTTCAATTTGATAACGCGTGAACAGCGGTACTTCATCTTGATACAGCTTGATCTTGCGCACGTTGGTGGGCATGAAACGCTGCATGTACTCCTGACCTTCCGTAAACACGGAGGGACTATCGACAAGCACTTCACCAATGTCATCGGTCAGATAATCACGCAGTGCGCGAATAACAGGTTTGGATTCCTGATAAATCAAAAACGGAGCAGGGCGGCCTTCGGCTGCGGTTTGAATCGCTTGCCAAACATCCTGCAAGTTCTCCACATCCCATTGCAACTCTTCTGCAGAACGACCGACACCCGCCGTACGCACAATGGCGCCCATACTGTCGGGAATATGAATGCTGTCGAGTGCTTCGCGAAGATTTTCACGGTCTTCACCTTCGATGCGACGCGACACGCCGCCAGCGCGTGGATTGTTTGGCATCAACACCAAGAAGCGACCTGCGAGACTGATGAAAGTCGTGAGTGCAGCGCCTTTGTTGCCGCGTTCTTCTTTTTCAACCTGTACCAACAGTTCCTGACCTTCACTGATCAGATCGCGGATATTGCGACCGTTTTGACCGAAGTGATGAAAGTAGTCGCGGGAAATTTCTTTCAATGGCAAAAAGCCATGGCGCTCAGCGCCGTAATCAACAAAGCAAGCTTCAAGGCTGGCTTCAACGCGAGTGATGCGGCCCTTGTAGATATTGGCCTTGCGTTGTTCTTTGGAAGGAATCTCGATAGCGAGGTCGTAAATGCGTTGTCCATCAACCAGTGCAACGCGCAACTCTTCTTCTTGAGTCGCATTAATCAGCATTCTTTTCATGTGCCCCTCGTGAGCGGGAGCCGTGGATAAGCGTCGGGCGAACGCAAGAACGCAGGAAATTTCAGTGACTGACTCTAGATTTTTGTTTCTTGAGTGTCGTTGCTACTCGTAGTGAAAAGAGTGCGCGTATGTCGCGTTGCTCTCTGCACCACCATAATCCTGCCGAATCTCGCGGCTCACCTGGTGCGTTGTCATCAACCCGGTCCGAAGCGCGGGGTATGGCGTTGATGATCCAATCGGCCAAGCGATGGTTCTGATGCCGGAGTTTTATAGCCTGAGCGAACAGAACCAACTAAGATGCGGCACCCCGGTGACTGGCTTGAGTTTAATGATTCAACGCAAAGTCAAATGAGTTACCGCGTGTGATCACCTGATTCACGTCGCTTCGGCATTGGCCGGAAGCTCTCGTTTTGGGTGAAAGCGGGCGGACTATAACAGTGCAACTTCGTACAATCAATGGCTTACAGCAACTTAACTAATTCGCTTATGCGACTCAGCATTCATATCTCCAATAGATCTCGACACAAAAGCCGTTACGCATGGTAGACGCTAAACAATCCGATTCAGATATCGAAAATCCAAAGCCAGGTGTTCGATATGTTGAGACCACCGAAGGTGATGTCGGTCAGCGGCTAGATAATTTCTTGTTGCGAGTTTTCAAAACCGTGCCAAAAAGCCATGTTTATAGGGTTTTGCGCAAGGGTGAGGTGCGTGTCAATGGCAAACGAGTGAAACCTGAAACTCGCATTGCACTGGGCGATCGAGTGCGCATTCCACCGATTCGTGTTGATGCCGAACCACCCCAAAGCAAGCCTTCCAACTCGCTGCAAAGTTTCGTTAGCACCGCGATTATTTATGAAGATCGCGACTTGCTCATTGTCAACAAACCTTCAGGTATTGCCGTACACGGCGGCAGCGGATTGGCCTTTGGCGTGATCGAAGCATTACGTGCTGCGCGGCCTGAGCTGATTGAACTTGAGTTAGTGCACAGGCTCGATCGCGACACCAGTGGCGTGTTGGTTTTGGCCAAACGTCGTGCAGCACTGCGTGAATTGCATGCGGCGTTACGGCAGCGCGAGATGACCAAGCGATATCTTGCGTTGGTGTCGGGTCGCTGGGCATTAGGCAAGAAGACATTGGATTTGCCGCTACTCACCAATCAAAAGCAAGGTGGTGAGCGGATGGTGCGCGTACACCCCGAAGGACAAACTGCACATAGTGTGTTTGTACCCAAGCAACACTTTGGTCGGTTAGCGACGCTTATGGATATTGAGATTGGCACGGGACGTACTCACCAAATTCGCGTGCATGCTGCGTATGCAGGGCATCCGGTCGCAGGAGATGAAAAATATGGTGACAAATTGTGCAACGATTCATTGCGACCTTTTGGATTGAAACGTATGTTCTTGCACGCACAAAGTTTGCAGTTTATGAAGCCTGGCACGACGGAGCAATTTACTATCACAGCTCCGTTGAGTGATGAGTTACAAATGGTATTGAAGAAATTGGAAGCAGCGACGGGAAAGAAGAGCAAAGAGAGATGAATTGAAATTGCTTATATTAAGCAGCAGTCCATCTGCAATCATGATATTCATTATTTGAAAAGAATGATGGAGCCAAACAATGAAAATAGAAAATAGTGCTATGTATTGTTCGCTTATTGCGGCGTGGTTGATTGCTGGAACTGCGTATGCAAGTACATCAGAACTTGCCGGTTGTTGGCGATTACAACATATCGAACAAGTGATGCTTGATAAAAAAATTATTCATTTGAATAGTGATTGCGTCGCTGACATCAATGAAACACAGTTCCGATCACCGTGCATCACGAACAAAGGAGAAATATCGTACCTGTACAACTATCGCATTACCGCACCGGGCAAGATGGTGACGACGATAATTAGCGGGCCGGAAAAGACGTCGCATTCATCAGCACCAAGACAAGTAGATTACGTAGTGGATGGTGATTGGTTGATGCTGACCAGTTATCCATCGCGTATGGCAGATGTCAAACCAAACGCGCTTGAACGAATAACAAGTCTATATATTCGCGATAACCTTCGTCGCAAGCAAGGTCAAGCAAGCAAGCCAGCTGCTTGTGCTCCAAAAGGACCTTCGAGACTTAAGGTCAATCGTGGACCGGTCAGTTCGTTGGATTTTACTGTGCCAGATGGATATCAGCCGGTTAGTTCCGATCCCTATGCTAATCAAGAAATGGCGAAAGCACTAAACTCAAATTTCCTTATTGGACAATTTGTGGAAAGTACTTCGTCGCAAGCAAACTCACTTTCAGTTACTGATCCGTTTGTGTTGGTGATGGAAGACTATAGGACAGGTGCTCGTCCGATAAGATCACTGGAATTTTCTGATTTGAAAAAGCGATTAAAAGCCGACATAGGCATGAAAAACATTTCATGTGAGACTGATAAAATTATTTGCTTCGAGAATAGCTACCAATTAAATGAGAGCGGCACGGTACAAAGCTATGTCACGGTTGAGTTTGTGAATGTGAAAGGGCGGGTCGCCATTGTTTATGGATCCGCTCAAAGCACTACTAAGAACGCAAAATCAGTGGCCAAAAAGCTTGCAGATGTTTTTACCGCTCAGGTGATACAAGATAATCCGTAACGCACATTAGATCATCCGAATCACAATGCATTGCAGTGAACGATCTTCCACCGAAATCATCTGCCGCGATAAACAATGCGGCCTTTGGTCAGATCATATGGCGTCAATTCCACCGTTACCTGATCGCCAGTTAGAATTCGAATGTAGTTCTTGCGCATTTTTCCTGAGATATGCGCAATAACGACGTGCCCGTTGCTGAGTTCAACGCGGAATGTGGTGTTGGGCAGCGTATCAATTACGCGACCTTCCATCTGAATTGCATCTTCCTTCGACATGTATCTCGCTTGGTATTTTGCTAGTGGGGAGAAAAATCGCGCGAATTGTGCATAACTGCGCGCCGTATTGCAATTGAAGTGTTTACTGGGCGTGTTTTTCGAGCAAATTGGCAAATTCCGAGCGCGGCATTAGCTGTGCGCCAAGGCTAAGCAGATGTGATGTCGCCATCTGACAATCAATCATCACGACATCTTGTTCGATCAAGTGTTCGCACAGGCATTTCAGCGCAAATTTGGAGGTGTCCCTTACCCGGCTGAACATGGACTCGCCAAAAAATACCTTGCCCAATTGCACGCCATACAAGCCGCCAACCAACGCATTTTGTTGCCAGGTTTCGACCGAATGAGCATGACCCAATTCATGTAATTTTTGATATGCCGCGCGCATTTCATCCGTTATCCAGGTGCCATCGCGGAATTGCGGATCGCCACAAGCTGCCATCACGGCAGCAAAGTCATGATCGATGCGTGATTCAAATTGATACTTGCGAATGCTTTGTCGCAGGCTGCGAGTCACTTTCAAGTTCTCAGGCAATAATATTGCTCGTGGATCGGGTGACCACCACATGATGGGCTGACCATTGGAGTACCACGGAAAAATCCCACGGTGATAAGCGGCAATGAGACGCTCGGGCTGTAAATCGCCACCCATGGCAAGCAGACCATTGGGGTCGCGCAAGGCAGTGCTCAGCGGTGGAAAAGTATCAGGTGGATCATGGGGATCGATCCAAAAAATGCCGCCCCGTTGTTGACTCATGATTCATCACGATGAAATGGCACATGAGCACGCATGGTCTGTGCATATTTTTCTACAGCATTGCGCTCACGTTGCAAGTAAGGGCGTAATGCAGCGCGAAAGCGTTCAT
>JAICKZ010000126.1 GCA_025927665.1 Steroidobacteraceae bacterium
ACGCATTGGTCACGCCTGCATGAAGACATCGCCGTAATCACTTGGAGTTCATTCCTCGTCGCCTGTGTAGCCACCATGTTATTTTTTGCATTGATTGATCCTGATTATCTAATCGAGACATTAAATCATCCGGTATGGCTGCCGAATCGAATGAGTGGTTATGCACTGGGTTTCTTTTTCTTCTGGTTTATAGCAGCCGGTGCTGCCAGCATCACGGCTTACATGCTGGATACCTCTCGTGAGCATTTTCAACTAGATGATCACGACAAGGTAAAACGGAGTGCACCTTGAGTAAAGAAATTCGCAATAAAAATAATGATAACGACAATGACGCTTTGTATGCGGCACATCAAAAAGTGTATCCACGTGAAGTGCCAGGTCGATTTCGTCGTTGGCGCAGTGTTGCCACCGTCGTATTACTTGGTTTGTTCTACAGCGTGGCATGGCTACGTTGGAATGGACATCAAGCCATTTTGTTCGACTTGCCCGCACGCAAGTTTTACATTTTTGGACTGACATTTTTACCGCAAGATTTTTTCTTTCTCACCTGGTTGCTGGTCATTGCTGCATTGACTTTATTTTTTGTAACCGCCGTCGCCGGTCGTTTGTGGTGTGGTTACGCCTGTCCACAAACCGTGTGGACCGATGCCTTTGTGTGGATGGAGCGCATTGCGGAAGGTAATCGTCAACAACGTATCAAGCTTGACCAAGCGCCATTTAGCTTTAACAAACTGTGGCGTAAAACATTCAAGCAGATCATGTGGATTAGCTTTGCGCTGTATACGGGATTTACATTTGTTGGCTACTTCACGCCGATACGCCAACTGTTTCATGAGTTGATTACTTTAAGCACCGGTCCGTGGGAAACATTCTGGGTGTTTTTCTATGGATTCGCCACATACGGCAATGCGGGCTTTTTGCGTGAACAAGTGTGCAAGTACATGTGTCCTTATGCGCGTTTTCAAAGCGCCATGTTTGATGCCAATACATTGGTGATCGCATATGACGCAGCTCGTGGCGAGCCACGCGGTTCGCGTGCACGAGGTCTGGATTATAAAGCGGAAGGATTAGGTAATTGCATTGACTGCACCGTGTGTGTTCAGGCTTGTCCAACGGGCATTGATATTCGCAAAGGTTTGCAAATCGAATGCATTGCTTGCGCTGCCTGCATCGACGCTTGCGATACCGTAATGGACAAAATGAATTATCCGCGTGGATTAGTGCGTTATTCTACGCAGGCGGCAATCGAAGGAAACGCGCCGCATGTAATTCGTCCGCGAACTTTGGTGTATGCCCTTTTGTTGGGATCGATGATCAGCGGTTTTGCATACGCAGTGACCCATCGCGATTTAGTACAAATAGATGTAATACGTGATCGCAAATCGTTGTATCGAGAATTGAGCGATGGCCAGATAGAAAACGTTTACACCGTGCACATCATCAACAAAGATACTGTTGCACATGATTTCAAATTGAGTGTGGAACAATTGCCAGGTGCGGTTATTGACAGCGGTCATGATGTTATTCATGCGGTCGCCGGTGAAGTGATCAGCGTAGCTGTGCGCATCAAGACATTACCGCTTGATAAAGGCGGTGGTCGTGATATTCGAGTTGTCGCCGATTCACTGGACACGCCACCGTTGCATGCCGAATCGAAAACGCGCTTCTTTTCTCCGGATTGATTACTCTATCTTCTTGAGGTTTATATGAGCGAACACAATAGTACGCCACGTCGGTACGGATCATGGGCATGGTTACTCGCGGTGCCGCCCTTACTTGCCGTGATTGGCGGTGCACTTACCCTATATGTGGTGGTGAAATATCCGGATCAAGCTATTGTTGTTGAAAGTAAGGCAGAGGTGCCCGACGAACAAGGACGCATGCATCAACACATCGTTAATTCGGTAACGCCACCCCTTAAATAGTGCACTGGTGAATGCACAAATTGATAGTGCTGACAAAATCGATTCGCAATCCGTAGGCGAGGCTCGGTTTTGTTTTCACTGCAATGAACTTATTCCGGTCGGAATAAAAATCTTTGCGCAAATCAAGCAACGCAACGAAGCAATGTGTTGCGAAGGTTGTCGTGCCGTCGCTGAATTGATCACTGTTGCCGGACTACAAGATTATTATCAATATCGAAGTCAGCCAGCGTTAAAACCTGAACAAGCCAATGATGAATGGTCGTTGTATTCACAATCTGGTATCGCAAAACAATATGTAAGCAGTGAATATCCCGATAAATGTGCTGCAACGATATTGGTTGATGGCTTACGTTGCGCCGCTTGTTCGTGGTTAATCGATCGCATGTTACGGCGAGACTCGAACATCATCAATGTCGATGTCAATGTGGCGACGGCCAGAGTACATGTGACATGGCGAGGTGCAGTAACTTACTTTGCTGAAGTGTTGCGCGCATTGTCGCGACTTGGATATCGACCCCACGCTCTCGATGCACAGGGATTGCAACAATATACCGATAACGAACGTCGCAATATGCTCAAACGATTAGGTGTATCGGGCGTAGGCATGATGCAGGTGATGATGTATGTACTGCCCACCTACTTGCATAACGATATGGATGTGACGGTACGACACTACTTACAATTGGTTGGATTGATGCTGACCACGCCAGTATTGTTTTATGCGGGCTGGCCATTTCTTGAAAGTGCAGCGCGTGCAGTACGACTGCACTCGATCAATATGGATGTACCTGTGGTTATGGCGTTGTTACTGGCTTATGGTGCAAGTGTATTTAATACCTTGTTGTGGCAAGGCGAGACTTACTTTGATTCGGTCAGCATGTTTATATTCTTGTTGACGTTGTCACGCTTCGTGGTGATGACGGTGCGACATCATAGTCATAGTGTTGCCGACGCATTGGTGCGCATTCAACCGCGCATTGCGCATGTCATGCGTGATGGGAACCTCGTCGATGTACCGGTATCGCAGCTCTTGAACAACGATACGGTGTTAGTGCGCGTGGGAGACACGGTACCTGCCGATGGGTTGATCATTGATGGATGTTCGACGTTGAATGAACAATTGCTCACAGGTGAATCTTTGCCGGTTATGCGCAAGGTAAATTCAAGTGTCATGGCAGGAAGTATCAATCTTACCGCGCCATTGTCTATACGCATAACAGAGATAGGGCAACGCACAGTTTTATCGGGCATTCTTGCACTCTTGGAACAAGTGCAGCGCGATAAACCTGCAGCGGTGCTGTTGGCAGATAAAATTTCGCGACGATTCTTGCAGAGTATGTTACTCATCACTGTAGTTGTCGCGTTGAGTTGGTGGTGGATTGACCCGTCGCGTATATTCACCACAGTGCTTGCGGTATTGGTCGTCACTTGTCCCTGTGCACTATCGTTGGCGGCGCCTGCGGTGATTGCTTCGGCAACGACTACGCTGGCACGACGGGGGTTATTGATTACGCATGCAGACACCATCGAGCAACTCGCACAAGTGGAGACAATGGTATTCGATAAAACCGGTACCTTGACCACGGGCAATATTGTGGTGGCTCATATAACCACATACGGACAGCTGAATGAAGATCAGTGTCGTGATATTGCCGCCGCGTTGGAGAGCGCCGTTAGTCATCCTATTGCGCAGGCATTTAGTTCAGTGCGTTCAGGTACGCAACGTGCAAGCAATCTTCGAGTGGTTCCAGGGGCAGGAGTCGAAGGTGAAGTTGATAATGTGTTGTATCGACTTGGCAGTCCTGCATTCGTGAATGAACTAAGTAACAAGCCTCTAAATAAAGTTGATAACACCGCAATCTGGTTGAGTGATCAACGTGTGGTATTGGCGTGCTTTGAACTGAGCGATGACTTACGTAGTGATACCAAGGCTTGCATCGATGAACTCAATCGAATGCAGGTTCGCACTGTCGTTCTCAGTGGCGATGCAAGCGTTGCAGTAGAACAAATTGCCCAGCACTGTAATATTGCCGAACATCACGCACGCCAATCGCCTGCAGCAAAAGTAAAGATGCTCAAGCAATATCAAGTATGTTCACCTGTCGCAATGGTGGGAGATGGCATTAACGATGCTCCAGTCTTGGCTGCAGCATCTGTATCAATCGCCATGGGCGCCGGGACGGCATTGGCTCAGGCCAGCGCGGATGCAATTTTGATGAACAATGCATTGCGGGTATTGCCACACGCAATTGCCATCGCGCGACGAGCACAGCGAATCATGAAACAAAATCTATGTTGGGCCGCGATTTACAATTTAAGCGCCGTACCACTTGCAGCGACGGGCTACATTTCACCTTGGTTGGCTGCGGCGGGGATGTCATTTAGTTCGATCCTGGTTGTTTTGAACGCTGCGCGTGTACTTAAACGAGATCGATCATCATGAGCATGATTGCTTTATTGATTCCACTTAGTCTAATACTGGTTGTGATTGCGGTATGGGCATTCTTATGGGCTGTCAATGCTGGTCAATTTGATGATCTTGATACGCCAGCTTGGGATATGCTCAGTGATGATGATTCAACGTTATCGGTAAAAAGCGAATCAATACAGGACAAGCATTGATCACCTTGTATTTGCAGGAACGATGAGCACTGTATTCAAGCTGTTGTCGGAATAAATAATGACGATACCGCTAACAGGACAAATATTGTGAGATCACTTAATGTCCGCTGATCTTACCTTCATCGCCGCATTTATCGCAGGCGTTACTGGCAGTATGCATTGCATGGTCATGTGCGGCGGCATTGCGGGCGCATTAGGAATGCGCGCACGTACTTTGGGAGTCACGGCACCGAAAGCTTTTTTATTTTCACTGATTTATCAATTGGGACGATTGAGCAGTTATGCCGTGGCAGGTGCATGCGTGGGTGGTTTTGGCGTTATTGTCCAAGCGTTGTTGCAATGGCTACCCATTGCGCAGGCACTAAGAGTCGTTGCTGGAATCGTTCTAATCATGTTGGGATTGCAACTATCATTGCGTTGGAAATTGCTTCAACCTTTGGAACAATTAGGCGCGTCACTATGGCGACGGCTCGCACCATTAGCTCGACACACATCAAATCATGGAGTATTACAAACATTGCTGTTAGGTATGATATGGGGATGGCTACCATGTGGTTTGATTTATTCCATGCTGCTATTGGGCGCATTGCAAGGCAGCGCGCTTCATGGAGCAATGATCATGCTAGCGTTTGGCGCGGGTACTTTACCGACGATGTTAAGCAGCAGCATACTTTCAGCACAGTTGACTCGCATCATGGCACTGCGGGAAATGCGTATCGGTGCGGGCTTATTGATGATGTTGCTGGGTTGGTGGACAATGTGGACAGCCATACAACATCATCATGCTTAATTGATAACAATATGAATGCACCGTTTGATCAAACGGCAGTTACACAAGGGCCGCTGCGTCAAGTTCAACCAGAACTTGAAACTTTGCTTGATGCGGCCATCGATGGAGTGATGATTGTGGATCACAAAGGACGTGTGCGCTTGATGAGTCATGCAGCCGAGTTAATGTTTGATCGTCAGGAAACTGATGTGCTCGGGCATAACATCAGTTTGTTATTGCCGGATTTTGAAACGCTATTGCATCGCCATGTTATTTCATTTGAACTTAGCATCAATCCATTGCGACGCAGTCGTAGTCTGGGGCAGCATCACGAGACCATTGGCTTGCGCAGCGATGGTGTTCGCTTTGAAGTAGAATTGGGTGTCGGTACCATTCGTGGTATTGAACCTGCACGCTATGTTGTATTCGTTCGCGATATCAGCGAACGTAAATTGCGTGATAGAGCTTTGCAACGCAGTGAAGCGGCTTTGCACACGGCACAAGCGCTGGCAAATATTGGCAACTACGTTATTTATTACGATGGTGTGACGGAAGACTACGCGTCGCCGCAGTTGATACGCATGTTCGATTGGATTGCGGCAGATGAAGATCGACGTCTTGGTAAGTTGACCAATCGTATGCTGGCGGCGGTGCATCCAGCAGATCGTACTTTGGTGATGAATGCTTTTTCTGATCTGGATTCCGAGGCAGTTACGATCGATATCAGCTATCGCATCATCAACACTAAATCCGAAATCAGTTACATTCATCACTTAGCGCAAGTGATTCGCAATGTACATGGTCGTGCCATACAGCATGTCGGTACCTTGCACGATATTACCGAAAGAAAACTGGCCGATTATGAATTGCAGCAAATGCAAAATCGCATTACGCATTCGGGTCGAGTTTCTATCCTGGGTGAAATGGCAACGGGAATTGCACATGAAGTGAATCAGCCATTGACGGCAATCGCGACCTACGCAAAGGCTTGTTTGCGCTTGATGGGCAACAATGATTGCACCACTGAAGAAATCAACGCGACGCTGGAACAAATTGCGCAACAAGCATTGCGTGCCGGTGAAGTAATACGACGCATGAGATCCTTTGTGCGTTATCATGAAGCTAACACTGAACCGATTGAATGCGAGCACATACTGAAAGAGTTGGTTCAGCTTGCACAAACCGATGCGCATTACCATGCAGTGCAATTGGTGATTGAGCCTTCAACTGAGACGTTAATGGTGCAGGCCGATCCAGTGCAGATTCAACAAGTGTTGCTGAATTTGGTACGTAATTCCATCGATGCCATGCAAGAAACTGTCGATCCGAATCGTGTGATTGTATTGCGTACCTGTGTCAACGATGCGGGTGAGGTGGAATTCATGGTTGCGGATCGTGGTCATGGAATCAGAGCCGAAATTGCACAAGAATTATTCAATCCGTTTTATACCACCAAGCTTTCAGGCACTGGGCTGGGTTTGTCCATCAGTCAGTCGATCATTCGCGCGCATGGTGGCAAGTTGTGGCACGATGCCAACCCAGGTGGTGGCGCACGTTTCTTCTTTTCCTTGCCACGAGTTGGTAATGCATTGACAAGCACATCAAATAAACGTTATTAACGTTTCTGAATATTCAACAATGAATGTAAATTGAAAAGTTCTTATTGATAAAACAATGTCGGGGGGAACTCTTGAGTACAACAGCGACGATTTTTATTGTTGATGATGATCCGGCTGTGCAGCAATCACTGCGCATGTTGTTTCGTTCCGTGGGCTATCGCACTGAGGTGTTTAATAGCGCTCAGCAATTTCTTGATGCTTATGATGAGCAATGGATTGGCTGTGTGGTTCTGGATATGCGCATGCCTGGCATGTCGGGACTTGAGTTGCAACAGAAATTGAACGATCGCCAATCCATCTTGCCCATCATCTTCATGACTGGTCACGGTGATGTGCCCATGGCGGTAGAAGCTATGCAGGGAGGCGCAATTGATTTCATTCAAAAGCCGTTTAACGATCAGGATTTGATCGATCGTGTCTCGCAAGCAGTCGCCAAAGATTTGCATAATCGCGAAGCATTAAACGAGAAGAACGAAATTCGTCAACGCTTGAATTCACTGACGCCGCGTGAACATGAAATTCTCGATATGGTGGTCAATGGCAGAGCCAACAAAGTCATTGCCGATGACCTGGAGCTTAGTCAGCGAACTGTGGAAATTCATCGCGCTCGTGTCATGGAAAAAATGCAAGCAACGTCGCTGGCGCATTTGGTGCGCATGGTTATTGCCGCGCAGTCGGGTGAAAGCAGTGATATTGGTGTAACGAGATTGACACGCGCTTAATGCGAGCTTCGCATGAGCGAGGTAATAGGTTGATCATTTATGAGCTGGATGGAAGAGAAACAGTCGGCCTGGTTATATCGACAGGCCGCGCAAGCTGAAACAGATCCACGCATCAGTAAACTGTTTCTGACGTTGGCAGAATCTGCTGAGCAGCAAGCTGTAATTTGGAAACCAGCAACCGAAGCAGTGTTCGTCCCTGGAATGCGCGCACGTATTGTGGCGATGTTGCTCAAGCGTATTCCACCACGACGATTACGTCCCGTCTTGGCGGCAATAAAATTGCGTGGTCTTTCGGCCTACGATACTCCGGCCCCTGGACATGTGATGCCGACTTCATTGACTGAAGTTGGCAAAAGCCATGGTGGTAATCGTGGCGGTAATTTGCGTGCCGCTGTATTTGGCATTAACGATGGGCTCGTATCCAACGCCTGTTTAATAATGGGCGTAGCGGGTGCGCAAGTCGGTAATCAATCCATCATTACCACCGGCATTGCAGGTTTGTTGGCGGGCGCATTGTCCATGGCATCTGGCGAATACATTTCCATGCGTTCACAACGCGAAATGTTTGAATACCAAATTGGTTTGGAGCGTGAAGAACTCGCTGAGTATCCTGCTGAAGAAGCAGAAGAGCTGGCATTGATCTATCAAGCGCGTGGTATGGAGTTAAGTCGTGCACGTGAATTTGCCACCGAATTAATGCGCGATCCTAACCATGCGTTGGACGTATTGTCACGCGAAGAACTCGGTTTGAATCCTAATGACTTAGGATCACCTTGGGGTGCAGCGATTTACTCCTTCATTTCATTTTCACTGGGTGCGTGTGTTCCAGTGCTGCCCTATTTTTTTGGTTTGGTGTCGACTCGAGCGTTGATGGTATCTGGTATTGCTACTGCCATCAGTTTGTTTGTCATAGGCATGGCATTAAGTTTGTTTACGGGCCGCGGCTCGTTGTTGAGTGGCCTGCGCATGCTATTAATCGGCGGTGGCGCCGGACTAATCACTTATTCGATTGGCAACTGGTTGGGCGCGGCAATAGCTTAAGCGACTCAACTGCCGCGTTGACGTCGAATTGAAACTGATTCACCACCAATGCCCCAATTGTCAGTGTCGACTTCGTCGATAACAACTATCGTCGTATGTGGATTTTTTCCAAGCACTGACACTAATAAGTTGGTTACACCACTGATCAGTTCGCGCTTTTGTTCGGGTGTGATGCCTTCTCTGGTGATTTTGATATTCACATAGGGCATGTTGGGTTCCTGAAAATAATGGCTTGTTTAAGATTCTCGATACAG
>JAICKZ010000281.1 GCA_025927665.1 Steroidobacteraceae bacterium
ACAAAATAATATGCTTTGTTGCAGCGTCATCGTTCCGACTTACAATCGACGTCAGTTGCTACGCCAGACATTGTTGTCACTCACCCGACAAAGTATGACTCGTGAAACATTCGAGGTATTGGTTGTCGATGATGGCTCAAGTGATAACTCTGTCGCTGAAATAACTGCATTCGCCAATCAGCTGAATCTGCGTTATTTCTATCAACCTGATGAAGGTTATCGTGTTGCGTTGGCGCGCAACATTGGTATTCGCCATGCAAATGCGCCGATTTGTGTGTTTATCGACTCCGGTGTCATCGCGCATTCAAATTGTTTACAGGCGCATATTGAAAGTCATCAAGCTTTCAAGCCGGCTGCAGTTATTGGTTATGTGTATGGATTTAACGAGGACAATGAGGATGCCGAGCAGATAGAAGCGCAAATCAATATAACTGATATTGATGCAACCATTGATAATTTTCGCCAGCAAGCTCGCTGGTTGGATTTGCGCGAAGAGTTCTATGCCAAGTACGGTGACAATATTGGTGAATTGCCCGCGCCTTGGTTGATGTATTGGACTTGCAATGTTTCGGCAACCACCGAGCAGTTGCGCAATATAGGCATGTTTGATGAAGCCTTTCGTTCATGGGGCGGTGAGGACATTGATCTTGCCTACCGATTGCATCGCGATGGCGCGTATTTTATTTTGAATCGTGCGGCAGAATCAATTCATCATCCACATCCAAAAAGTTATCAGCAAAATATGGCTACAGTTGCGAGCAACTATCGTTACTTCGCAAAAAAATATGGCACGCCTATTACCGCATTGATTCCAGATAATCATTTTCTACCGATTAACGAGATGATTCGCACCCGTGGCTTGCCAAGTTGTGAAGATTATTTGCGTACACTTAAGACAGCTCACCAGGATAATGCATGAGCAATGTTCCTACGCTTGTTGTGTTTGCACCGCACCCCGACGATGAAGTCATTGCCTGTGGCGGTACGATTCTTTTAAAGCGTGCGCAAGGCATGCGTGTGTTGATTGTATTTTCTACTGATGGATCACGTTCTCATCAAGCCGTTCTCGATATTCATGAAGCGCCATCGCCTGCAGAATTGAGTGTCATTCGTCACGGTGAAGCCATTGCGGCGGCGGCTGCATTGGGAGTAAGTGAAGATTGCCTGACGTTTGTCGGAGCAACTGATACTCGCTTGATAGATTCTATTGAAATGTTTCGCAGTTCGATAAATGCTGTTTTGCACGCCATCGACAATCTTGTTGAAGTTTATATTCCACATGAAGTACGTGAACTCAATGCGGATCATCGCATCACTGGCGCAGTGGTGCTGGAGCAGTTGCAGCAACTTGATCTGACTCCGCGCATCTATAAATATGTCGTGTGGGATGCGCAGACTGAGGCTGAGTTTGGTTACGTCAATCGTCTTGCAATCAACGCTTCCGTTGATGCGAACGAGCAACGTGTCGAAATTGACATTACTGCACAACTGCCCGGCAAAATTGCTGCATTGATGCAGCATCAAACGCAGACTTCACTTTATTCTAAGCATCAACATCGTACTGTTATTCCTGAAGGATTAATGACACGGATTCGCGCTCGCTCTAATGAAGAATTCTGGCTGCACAGATCGAACTAGGACAATGCGGATTTTGCATAGCGAGCTCAAATTGAGTGAGATAAAACCCCTTCCATATTTCGCCACATGGCCCAAGATCAAATCCGCAATCGGGCTTGACGCACGTATTGAAAAGCGCATTGCAGAAATTCTTGACCAGATGACGCTTGCAGAAAAAATTGGCCAGATGATTCAACCAGAATTGGCACAATTAACACCCGAAGAAGCAGGGCGTTACAAATTCGGTTCAGCACTCAATGGTGCCGGGATTACACCCAACGGCAATCGTCATACCAACGCCCATGAATGGGTTGCAACCGTCGATGCTTATTGGCAAGCAGTGTATGAAGCCTTTGCAGATCGACCTTTTCATATTCCATTTATGTGGGCCACTGATGCTGTGCATGGTCACAACAATGTATTCCGCGCCACTATTTTTCCACACAACATTGGTTTGGGCGCAGCGCGCAGCCCCGATTTGATCCGACGTATCGGTAAAGCCACTGCGCTTGAAATATCAGTCACTGGCATGGATTGGACCTTTGCGCCCACCGTGACGACGCCACGTGACTATCGTTGGGGTCGTCACTATGAAGGTTATTCCGAAGATCCGGAAATTGTTTATGCCTATGCCGCACCCATGGTCGAAGGTTTGCAAGGCGATGGTGCCAACAATGAACTTACCGATCCCGCTCATGTAATCGCCTGCGTCAAACATTGGCTGGGTGATGGCGGCACCATGCACGGCATTGATCGCGGTAACTGTCGCAGTCATGAAGACGTACTACGCAACATTCATGCAGCGGGTTACTACTCAGGCCTAGCTGCCGGCGCACAATCAATTATGATCTCATTCAGTGGTTGGGAACATCCGGACAACTATGATCACTCACCCGGTCTTGGTGCGCCTTACAATTATAAAATGGCAGGTAGTCGTTACCTTATTACCGATGTATTAAAAAATCAGATCGGCTTTGATGGGCTGGTGCTTACTGATTGGGATGCACATTTTGAAGTGGCACGTTGTACCTTGGGCAATGCAGGTTATGTGATCAATGCAGGCGTGGACGTATTGATGGTCTCAGCTCGTAAAGCCTGGCAATCCATATATGAATTAACACAACAACAAGTACACGATGGCATTATTCCAATGGCGCGCATTGATGATGCGGTGACGCGCATATTGCGAGTGAAGATGCGCGCGGGCTTGTGGGATAAACCACGACCTAGTGAACGCAGTTATGCAGGTCGTGAAGAACTACTGGGTTGCGCTGCACATCGTGCATTGGCACGTGAGGCAGTACGCAAATCGTTAGTGTTATTAAAAAATGCGAATGGTGTGTTGCCGCTGGCACGTGCTCAGCGTGTTCTTATAACAGGCAGTGCGGCCAATAACATTCAAAAGCAAACCGGCGGCTGGACTTTAAGTTGGCAGGGCGCAGATGTTACGCTGGAAGATTTGCCTGGTGCCTCTACTTTGGCAATGGCAGTACGTAGTGTAGTGGGGGAGAGTCATTGCTGTGTCGATTCAACACTGGAACTGATCAATACCGATGCATTTGATGTTGCTATCGTTGCTATTGGTGAAGACAGTTATGCGGAAATGCGTGGCACAATTAGGCCTTGGCATTCACTTGAATACGCAAAACTCAAAACCAGCTATGCACGTGACTTACAAATATTACGCGAACTCAAACAACGTGGCATACGAATTGTCACGGTATTTTTTTCAGGTCGACCTTTATACGTCAATGAAGAAATAAATTTATCCGATGCGTTTGTTGCGGCATGGTTGCCTGGCACTGAGGCAGTGGGAATTACCGATGTATTGTTTGCGAACGAACATGGTGAAGTTGCTTATGATTTCGTAGGTCGTTTGGGACACTTATGGCCTAGAAGAAAACATTCAGTGGCAATCAATCGACGACCACCACACATACCTCATTTTGTAGTGCCCGATGATGAACAATCGGCAGTGGGCGAACATGAGCCATTATTTTCATATGGATATGGACTGACTTATAAGTCGACATCTGCCGAGCGTAACGTAGACTTAATTCCACTAGATGAAATGCAAACACACGAATATGTTCCGTCGGCAACCCAGTCGCTGCCGATTCTTGATCATGTCAATAACATGTATCGATGGCGAATCATGGGTCATAACACCTGGTCAGGGGTCGACGTATCATTTTCAGAACCTTGTGATGCACTCACAATGCACACAGAGCCGATCAATTATCTTGGTGTACGTGATGCACTTAAGATTCGTTTCAAAGGTAATGTATCTTTTATCTTTGTACATTACGACGTCGCTGTCGATTATCGCTCGTTCATTGCAACAGGTGCGATTCAGTTTGATGTAAAAGTATTGGTACCTCCCGATGCGCCACTATATCTTGCTTGTCATGATGATTATCCCAGTCAACCTGTTAT
>JAICKZ010000225.1 GCA_025927665.1 Steroidobacteraceae bacterium
CCTTGCTGGAGCGAATGCTGCCCAATCTTAAGCCGATGCCCACATCACTCAATGTCTGGTTGTCATCGGCATTAACACCACCGCCGCCGATATGTCCCACATCGAAAAATGCAACCGCGCCTACCGTCAGCAAGCGTAACAATTGCCAGTTCGAATAAAACCGTTGTTCGATATTCAAAACTTCTCGATGTGAGCCGCTGCGATAATGCAATGGGTAACCACGTAATCCACCATTACCGATTTCGCCGTTGCCATCATCATCACCCAAGTACAGCGGCAACGACGGATCAAGATGGATGCCGTATACGCTTTTGAATGTCATCGTGAACAATCCCGTCGGACCTCGCCGATAATCATAACGCAGTGATGTATTGATGAATGTATCGCGCCATTGATTATCTTGATATTGCCCGTCGATGCCCGTGGTAAGGAAGATACTGTGACGTTCACCAACATGCCATGCATCTTGAAAGTTCAGTTGCAATAAGTCTGCCTGATGATCCGAACCAAATGCGGCAGAAGATTCTCCAATTTGTACCGATAAAGAACGGCCATAGTAAACATCTTCAGTACGTGTGATTTGATCACGGTTGTGCGTGACTTCGTATTGATCTTCAAGCCATTGCAATCCCACCCAGGGGTAAGCGAGATGCTTGTCCTGAGGCAGTTGAATTGTGCCCAGTATCGGATCGGGCTCGTAATGAAAACGCTCGACGCGAAAACCGCCCATCCATCGATGTACCCAACCATCTTGCAATCCATTTGACCATCCCAGTTGCGCTTCGTAATTTTCATGCGTGGTTTTATATTGATCCACGAGGTTGCCGAGTTGATAGCGTTTGTCGATGCGTTGTTCATTTAGTCCGCTTACTAGACTTGCCCAGCGTGTGTCCAATGAAAAGAATGGATGCGCAATACTCAATTGCTTGGTGCCACCATCACTGGCATCAATTAACATCGAAGTTAATTGCCAGCGAGAACTTAGTAGATTGGGATCACTATACGAGACACCCAACTCGGTGCGATCGACATCCTGATTGCTTTGCAAAGATAATGACTTTCCGTAGCCCAGTAAATTTCCTTCCGCCAGTTGTATGCCACTATGGTTGGTACCGCCACTGCGACCATACGCAATGCCGGGATTGAAAGTCCATACATCGTGTACGCGAACCAATACGTCCACCGTATTGTCATCAGCATGATATTGAACGGGCTTTATCTCGGCTTCATTTAAATAACTATTTGCACGCAAGTTGCGTGCGGACTCGTCCAATGCATGACGATTATAGGTATCGCCTTCCTTGAACAATAATTGAGTGAGAATAGTTTTTCGGCGCGTCTTGATATGTAGCGCATTGGCGGCACGATACAAGATGCTATTCTCTCTTGGGTCGTTGGGATCAAATACATTGTCGACTTCAACAATGATAAGACCAATGCGTGCTGAGGAGCGTTGTAGCGCGCGATCACCTAACTCGCCGTCGTTGATAACATCTGCTGATTGAGTGCTCGAGATCAAGCTCACTGTCGCAGTTGCCGCGTTGTTTGCAAGCGGAGCCTCTGCGGCAAAAGCCATACCTACAGTGCCTTGCGTTAGCAACACTGTGATCAAAATCACTTGCCATAAGCCGCGTCCAATGTGCATTTGTGTCTGTCAAGCCCTGATGTGTTTGTTATCGGCCGTAGCAACCCCCAACTTAACCGATGTCCATGCTCCATTCACGGGTGAATCGATCAATACCTGTGCATTGTAATGTGTAAGTGCGCATATTGATTGCAAGAATAGTGCATCACCGGTTGTCAGCGTCCGTCCAATAGTTGCTTATTACCCGCATGATTCGTCGAAAAATTCATTTTTAATGACCTGGCACAAGGTTTGCTTAATGCATAAACAAAGGTGCTAAGCCACTCTCAATAAAATCCAATATTGGAGCTACGGTAAAGTCGCCACTTGCAAACGTTCACGTGCTTCGACGACGGCTTTTTATTTGCGTGTTCATATCAATGCAACGTATGTATTGATATGAACGGCGTTAACGATGACGCAGGAGTAAACATGATTTTTTCCGACCGGCAGTTGGCTGCAAGCAGCTTAGCCAATACCTTCGCACGGTATGCAAGTTGATCACGGGCTTGATTGTAATCACTTGTCTGACTATCACTACTTTCAAGATATAAGCAGTGACAGGCGATGTTGCAACGACATTGACGAGCACGACTAAGCGCAGTTTGAGTATCTGCGGTGATGTCATAGTGCTCGATGGAGGAGTCGGGTATGCTTGTACTCACCCATTATTAGGTGCAATGCATGTCCGATTCCTTGCGAATTTTAATTGTCGACCAGAATGTTACGCGTGCCGCAGTGTTAGAAGATGGCTTGCGTGAAGCCGGCCATCGCGATGTCGTGGTGGTTCGTGACATGCAGAATTTGCTTAAACGAATTGTCGATACTGAACCTGATGTGATTTTTATTGACCTGGAAAATCCTAATCGCGATGTATTGGAACAAATGTTTCAAGTGTCACGTACAGTACAGCGTCCAATCGCGATGTTCGTAGATAAGTCCGACGTTGGCATGACCGAAGCCGCAGTGAATGCAGGTGTCAGTGCCTATGTAGTGGATGGACTCAAGAAAGAACGCATTCATTCTATTTTGGAGTTGACCATCAGTCGCTTCAAAGTATTCAATCAACTACGTAGCGAGTTGGATAAAACCAAGCAGCAGCTTGAAGAGCGTAAGTTGGTGGATCGTGCCAAAGGTATATTGATGAAGGAACGCGGCTTGAATGAAGAGCAGGCGTATGCATTACTGCGCAAAGCAGCGATGAATGAAAACCTGAAACTTTCACAAGTAGCGCAAAGCGTGATTACTGCAGCCAAGCTTTTCAAATGACGCCCAATAATCTTATCGTTGGCTTTGTGCCCTTGCTTGATTGTGCAACATTGGTTGTTGCGGTTGAAAAAGGATTTACTGCACAAGAAGGCCTTGAAGTAACGTTGGTGCGCGAAACATCCTGGGCCAATATACGCGATCGAATGATGGTGGGACATTTTGACGCGGCGCAAATGCTCGGGCCCATGGCGGTGGCATGTTCATTAGGTGTCGGTCAATTGACCATTCCCGTTGTCGTTCCCATCTCGCTTGGTCTGGGAGGCAACGCTATTACCGCAAGTAACACTTTGTGGGAGCAAATGAAGGAGCAGGGCGCTCATTTGAATGCTGATCCAATAACACAAGGTCAGGCATTGCAGAAAGTGGTTCAGCAGCGCGCCAATCGTCAACAACTTCAATTGACCTTTGGAATGGTGTATCCGTTTTCTTGTCACAATTACGAATTGCGTTATTGGTTGGCCTCTTCTGGAATAGATCCCGATCGCGATGTGCAGCTGATCGTGATTCCACCACTTCTGTTGGTGGATGCACTACGTCATGGACAAATAGATG
Organism: Steroidobacteraceae bacterium; assembly: GCA_025927665.1. GTDB lineage: Bacteria > Pseudomonadota > Gammaproteobacteria > Steroidobacterales > Steroidobacteraceae > CAILZL01. Next base: position 3,446 of record JAICKZ010000225.1, read on the forward strand.
GCTTCTGTGTAGGCGAACCTTGGAACAGTCTTGCCGTGGAGGCCGGTGTTGGAACCATCGTCAATGCGACTAATGAGATATGGAGATTGAGTCCAGAAAAAGTATTGGGTTGTCGAGCTGAATGGGCTAAACAGCATCCACAACAAGTTGCCGGAATGATTCGCGCAATCTATCGCGCGGCGCAATGGTGTGACGATGTGGAAAATCACGCAGCATTGGCCACCATTCTGGCGAAGCCTCGTTACATTGGTGCGCCCGTTGAAATATTGCAACGTGCGTTGAGTTGTAAGTTACGACTTGCGTTGGGAACTGCACCTATGCACATTCCAGAATTTTTTGTGATGAATCGACAGCTGGCAAACTTTCCTTGGGCCAGCCACGCGCTTTGGTTCTATAGCCAGATGGTGCGTTGGAAACAATGTGAATATTCCGCGAAATTACTCGAAGTCGCACGCGCCACTTATCGTGCCGATTTGTATCGCAATGCGTTGATGTTGATTGATGAGTCCATTCCAATGACGGATTATAAAACCGAACGTGCTGTTGCCGGTCGTTACGTGGTTAATGAAAAAAATTCAGCATTGACATTATCACCCGAAGGCTTCTTCGACAGTCGCGTGTTTGAACCAACTGATGTTGAAGGGTATATCAAGTCGTTTGGCTGAGCGCAATGATGGTAATGATCCGCTATAAAGATAGCGTCATTCCCGCGTAGGCTGGAATCCAGTTAAATAATTTCCTTTGTCTTCCAAGAAGTCATCGAATTTTAATGATTAATTGATTATTGGGCTCCCGCCTACGCGGGAATGACACATCACTATTAGTAGTCCATGTCCACACTGAAATCTACACGCACAGTGCTTTGGTTTGTACTCTGGCATCGAATTTTTCTTTGTCGATAACGAAGCGTTCATGACGACCTTTGGAAATGAGGTCGTGACCGTCGTGAGCTTCCACGATAAATGTCAGCCTCTTGCCCTCGATCGCGATAAGCTCCACTTTGGCGGTGACCTCCAGTCCCGGTGGTGTGGCAGCCGCATGACTTACATCGATATGAGTGCCGACCGTTTGTTCTTTGGGCCAATCAAGATGAGGATTGATTGCCTTGATGCACGCCCATTCAAGAAATCCCACGAGATAACCGGTTGCAAAAACCTCTGGCATTACGGCAAACTCTTCTGATTCTGGATAAAGCGCTGGTACGGTTTTAGACTGCGGTATCTTGAATTTATGTTCGTACTTGATACCAAGTTGCAAAGAATCTTTCATAGAAAATCCTTACATGAGGAGTTGACGGCGTCTGTACAAAAAATTGTTGCACATTATGCTGCATAAATGCTTTCTTAAAATCAAGTATTGATAATGCGTTGCACTTCACTCAATTTATATCATCGATGACTCAAAACGGCATAGTGCTATTTCTTCTTTATCACTGTGAAGCTTATGCCACAATAGAGTGAAGCGCTGAAATCATAGTGCCGTCAGTGTTCTTTCAAAATACATGCGTTCCATCATCAAACGATTTCACATTCTCTATATCAACCCGCGCTTCAGAGTGTTGTTCTTTCTGAATGTATTGCTGGGCTTTGCGTATTCATTTGTGTCGCCATTCATGTCGATGTTCGGTACGCAGGAAATCGGCATGAGCAACATGCTGTTTGGCATATTCATGACCATGACTGCTGCGGGCGGCGTGTTGATCGGCACGGTACTAGCGCGTTATTCAGATACACATTTTAGTCGTCGTTCAATGTTATTGTGCTGCAGTTTGGCAGGCGCGGTGGGTTATGCTGCGTACGCCTACTTAAGATCGTTCGTACCTTTGGTGATTGTCGGCACACTTGCCATTGGTATGTCCACCGCCACTTTCGCGCAATTGTTTGC
>JAICKZ010000178.1 GCA_025927665.1 Steroidobacteraceae bacterium
AAAGCCGTTGCTTATGGCTGGCGTCAAACTTCATTGGCACAAAATGCTCAGACCATTCGTGATTTAGGCGCAGAGATTTATAAACGCTTAAATGTATTCAACAATCATTTGATCAAATTACAACGCAACTTAAATGGTAGTGTTGAAGCTTTCAATGCGGCAATGGGTTCTCTGGAGCGGCAAGTACTCCCTAGTGCACGCAAGTTCACCGAGTTGGGTATTCGTCCTGATAAGGAGTTGGAACCGATTGAACCTATTGATGCATTGGCGCGCACACCGCAAGTTCTTACTTCACCGACTGAAGAATGATACTCGACACTTCATTACTGAAACGCGCGATACCGGAAGGTTCGATGCGTTACTTCGCTTGGCAGTACACACCAAAGCCACATCGCGAAGTCATTGCCGCGTTGTTTTTAATTGAAACCGAACTGCGTGACACGGCCAATGCGCCACATGATGTTGCGCATATTCGTTTACAATGGTGGCGCGAAGAAATTGATCGATTAGCAAAAGGCAATGCTCAGCATCCAGCTGCTGTTGTCTTGCAAGAACATAAACGTGGCGATATCGATTTCACACTGCTTGAACCATTGTTACTGACTACGGCACAAGATATCGCTCATAGCACTTATGAAACGGATACGGAATTGAATCGATATTTCAAAGAGGATCTTGGTAGCCTGATGAAACTTGCTGCGTGCTATTTGAATCCTAACGTAACGCTAACTTTACTCGATGCCGCCGAACAATTCGGTTCATTCATTCGACAAACTGAAACCTTACGCGATCTACGCGACGATATTCACCACGGACGACTTTACTTACCATTGGCAACGCTCAATGAATTGAATATTGAATATGAAATGTTGCAAGATAAAAATTGGCCAGGCCATTTCATCACCTGGCTGCAAGCACGTTGTCAGCAATGCATACAACAACACATTCAACTCACCACTGCTTTACTTGCCAATGAGGCATCGGTGCTTCGACCCATACTTGTGATCGCAGCATTGCATGAAAAAGTGTTACAAGAACTTTGTGCGCGACCGAATAATTTTTATAAGCGACTCGAGCTCGGTGTATTTACCAAACTGTGGACCGCCTGGAACACAGCGCGACGTTTTAATTCCTAAGTTAAGTGACCGAACCATGAATTTTTCCAAAGACTACTCGCCTGCACCCAACGCATTGCAAGATCGTGTGATCATGATCACGGGTGCCACTGATGGCATCGGTAAAGCATTGGCTCTCGCGGTAGCGCAATTAGGTGCAACGGTGATTGCACACGGACGCAACACAAAAAAACTGGAAGCCTTGGATGATGCTATTAAAGCAATTAGCAGTAAGCGCACTGCGCTATTGCCATTGGACTTCGAAAAAGTGGGACCGAATGAATATCAAGCTGCAGTACAAGCGATCGAACAAAATTATGGTCGATTGGATGGACTGATACACAATGCAGCGATGTTAGGTGAACACGCTCCCATCGAACATCATGATATTCCCAAGTGGCTACGTACCCTTCATGTGAATACCAACGCACCCTTCATCTTGACACGGTATTGTTTACCCTTGCTTAGAAAATCAGCTGATGCATCCATTGTATTCAGCAGTTGCGAAGTCGCAATCAAATCCAGATCCAACTGGGGTGCTTATCTGGTTTCAAAGTCAGCCAATGAAGGCATGATGAAAATGTTGGCTGAAGAATTGGAAAACACCCACATACGTGTTAACAGTGTTGACCCTGGCATCGCTAATACTAAAATCCGCATGCAGGCTTTTCCCGCTGAAAATCGCGATTTATTATCAAAACCTGATCAAGTAGTAACGCCTTATCTATTTTTGCTTGGTGGTAATAGCAAGGGCGTGAATGGACAGCGGCTGGTATAAAAATGACCCACTCATGACCTCTTACCTTCTGAAGTATTACTCAGAAGGATCGACCCAAAAATAAATAAAATGCAGTTTGATGACGATCGTCATAACCCGCAGCAAGATAGAGTGGTCCTAAGGGAGAATCCGCACCAAAAAACAAACTGGCATCGTGACGCAAACTTTCGATGTTGGCATCACTGCGCTTGTTCCATGTATTACCCACTTCAAACGACACGCCCGCGTAGGCGGGAAAATCAAGCACCCCGGTTCCACCACGTCCAATCTGCCTGTAATACACCACCCGTGCTATACCAAAGTGCGGACCAGAAATAGAATCTGTTGTAATGCCTGACATGTTCAAAAATCCACCCAAGGTAAAATAATCATGGGTTGCTGGATTCGCCGACAAGGTCGAGCCCACTGATACCGCACCGACCAGAATATGACGTCCAAAAGATTTTGCTATCTGCCAATTCGCAGAAAGTTTATTTAGATCACGATCTGCACCCAGGTTTGCGCGCGATGCGTCGATTTCTAAACTAAATTGCGCGCCACGCCTTGGAAAGAAAACACTGTCCAACGTATCGTATGAAAACCTTGTGAAGTATCCGCCCACATTATAATGCTCTGTCGGTAACGTAGGATCACCCACATTCACATACGATGTTCCCGTGCCGCGAAATAGACCCATGCGCACCTCACCCCAATCAGAAAACTCACGACCGATATCAAGATTGCCTTGTATGTTCCTGACACGATATTCAGCCACACGATTATTATTATCGATTACCTGTAGTGAACGAGTGCCAATCTCAAACCGAGGCGCAATAAAATATCGCTCGCGAATCGCCAAGGGTTGATAAAGCTCGGTGACAAGTTTTGGATGATCACCAATTTGAAAGTCGGATAACCATTCGGCACCCAACGAATTCAATTCCGTCAGAATGACACGCGCGCCAAGGTTGTATCGAGTGTTCCCTGCAAAATCATCTTCAAGATTAATACCGAAGCGCACATAGTTTGGCCCCCATGATTTTCGTTTAAGATGAAAATCAAGACCGGTTTGATCACCACGTTGTACCACGTTGTAATCAATCGATTCGAATACATCCAATGCATACATGCTTGCCAGATCATCATGCAGTACATCAAAGTTAAGCGGCTTGCCTTGAATGTTGGCAGTGACCGATGCAAGCATCGCAGCATAACGTTGCGAATCGCTGTCAACCGATACAAAGTCAATTTTCGGAGCGACTTCATAACGAACAGCACGTGATGCAAGATAATGAGTATATTCGGCGTCGCTGACCGACAGTGCGGATAACCTTGTTTTTAAGGCACGTGCCGCTTGCTCGCCGCTGTTCATTGCTTTAATTGCACGACCAAACTCCACTGAAGTCATGTCGCCTAAGTCAGGACTAATTAGTATATCGTTCTTACTCAATGAGGCGCGTTGTTCATCGGTACGTCTACGAATCAAAATTGAAATCGCTTGATTGGAAACCGCGAGCGGTGAAGTCAATTCTTTGCGCGGATAAAGCGGAAAACTCACATCGACAACAATCAGCACATCTACATTCATCTGACGCGCAATATCAACAGGCAAGTTATTATATAAACCACCATCCACCAACAAGTGTCCATTTAATTCTACCGGTTCAAATACACCGGGCGCAGACATGCTGGCACGCATGGCAGTTACCAAATCACCACTGTTGATAATCACGCCTTCCCCCGTCTCAAGGTCGGTCGCAACCGCGCGAAATGCAATCGGCAAGTGATCGAAGTCTTTAATACCCGCGACGCCCAGCGTTGAACTGCGCAATATTTGGGTTAGTTTCTGTCCTTGAACAAAACCCATCGGCATCTTGAGTCCATCACGCGAAATACCCATGGCATAACGAACCAGAAAATTACTGTCATCTTGCTTGCGACGAAAGTTAAAATTACGACGTGGAGGATGATCACGAAATGCATCCTGCCAATCCAAAGAAGAAGTTAACTTTTCAATCTCCTTTGCCGACATGCCAGAAGCATAAAGCCCACCCACCACGGCACCCATACTGGTTCCCGCAATTGCATCAATGGGAATATGCATTTCATCCAGCACTTTAAGCACGCCCACATGCGCGGTGCCTCGCGCACCGCCGCCGCTGAGCACCAAACCGATACGTGGACGTGATACTTCATTTGCTTGTGTATTGACGGCTGGTAGGACTTGAAGAAGCCACAGACCAATCAGAAGCTTGTGCAGTATTTTATGGCGGAACGGATGCGTAACGTTCATGAATAACTTGTTAACCAGAAGCGCCAGTTGAATTTCCCAAGCATAGCAATTAACTTGGACATCACCAAATAATCCGCTGTTACCCATTAACAAACGGCTCAGTTACACTGTCACCGTTAATCATGTGCGGGTGTTCATCATGAGAATTGTTTTGTCCACTGCATTGCTCGTTGTAACACAGATGTGTTGCTGTTATTCCATGGCGGATATGGCAATTCAGAACCCTCAAGCATTTCCCGCGATCAATCTTGATGGCCATTGGGACAGCATCATCGATCCTTACGAAAATGGTTATTACAACCATCGCTATGAAGAATCCAAGAATGGTTATTTTATGAATGCGAAGCCAAAAAACCCAAGCGATCTTGTTGAATATGACTTTTCGCGCTCACCCAAATTAAATGTTCCCGGTGATTGGAACACGCAAGACGACAAGTTATTTTTCTATGAAGGTACTATCTGGTATCACCGTGATGTCGAGATCAATACACAATCCGACCTGGAATATATTCTGTATTTCGGTGCTGTAAACTATCATGCCACTGTTTATGTAAACGGCAAGAAAGTAGGCATTCACGAAGGTGGTTTCACGCCATTTCAATTCAACGTCAGTTCACTTGTTCACACCGGCAACAATTCGATTGTTGTCAAAGTAGACAATCGTCGTGAGCGCGATCAAATTCCAACCGTAAATACGGACTGGTGGAATTATGGTGGCATCACTCGCTCGGTGAAATTGCTCACTATTCCGCACCAACATATTGATGATTATTTAGTGCAACTTAGTCCCGCTCGTACTGATCGCATTGAAGGTTGGGTCAATGTGAGTAACATTACTAACCAGGCAGACAACACCGTTCGTCCTGAATATGTCGAAGGGCCTTGCTCAGATCAAAAAATGTTTCGACAGGCTCAGCATGAATGGAAGTCAGAGAAAACCAACTGCCACGTTAATAGCAACGACGGCAACAATCATCAACAAGTCGAACTGCGTATCCTAGAGTTAGGCATCAAGCAACAAATCACACTTGATAACACGGGGCACGGAAAATTCTCCGTCAATGCCAAGCCTGCTTTGTGGCAACCCGATCGTCCCAAACTTTATGCGATCGAACTTCGTTATCAAGATGAACTCGTGAATGATGCAATTGGTTTTCGGCACATCGCAGTTGAAGGAGAAAACATATTATTGAATGGCAAATCCATTTATCTCAAAGGCATCAGCATGCATGAAGAATCACCGCTTCATCCTGGTCGCGCCTGGAGTGATGAGGATGCACAGCAACTATTAATTTGGGCAAAGGAGCTTGGCTGTAACTATGTAAGGCTCGCTCATTATCCACACAATGAAGCCATGTTACGTATGGCAGATAAAATGGGCTTAATGGTGTGGTCAGAGATTCCAGTTTATTGGACCGTGTTGTTTGACCATGCTGATGTCTATGCAAAAGCAGAGGCTCAGTTGAATGAAATGATCCAGCGCGACAAGAATCGCGCCTCAGTGGTGCTGTGGTCCGTCGCAAATGAAACGCCCAATACACCGGAACGACTTAAATTCCTGACCAACCTTATTAACAAGGCTCGTACTATGGATTCATCACGATTGATTACCGCAGCCATGGATACGCAAGATGATAGTCATGGTGCAAAAGTGATTGATGATCCTTTGGCGTTACAAATCGATGTGATTGGCATCAACACTTATTGTGGTTGGTACTCTGGCACGCCAGATAGTTGTGCTTCATTGCAATGGTTATCCCATTATCACAAACCTGCCATCATCAGTGAATTTGGCGCCGATGCTTTACAAGGTTTTCATGGCGATAGACAATAACGCTTTACCGAAGAGTATCAAGCTGATGTTTATAAAAATAATTTCACCATGATTGATCAAATGAGTTTCGTTCGTGGTTTATCACCCTGGATTCTTAAAGACTTCCGCTCACCACGTCGCCCCCTTCCAGGCATTCAAGATTTTTGGAACCGCAAAGGACTAATATCTGACAAAGGCATCAAGAAACAAGCCTGGTATTTGTTGAAGGATTATTATGCGAAGAAATCATTTTAATTATGATAGCTCATGGACATCGACTCCTGAGACAACATATTGTCAACCTTGTAATTCTCTGGCTGTGCGACCTTGATGCTAGGCTAGTACGGATCATTAAGGTGCAAGGTCGATTTCAATTACCGATTCCATTCCTGGTCGCAATCCACACTCACCTGTTCCATAGACAGCAACCGATCGGCCAGTTGCCTGCGCGGTCAACAGTGTTGCAAGAAAGTTTTTCCCAGTTGGTGTATCAGCGTCAAATGTCCAATAAGGCAGCGTTGCACATGAAGGCTGTTCCGACGCAGTGCCAGAAAGCAGAAAATGAGCTGGGTTGGAACCAATTGACTTGCTGGTGACACGCAAGGATGAGATTTGACCGATCTGCTGCCCGGCCATCACGGAAAATGAGCAAAGCATAATAGTTAATACGAAAAGCAACTTCATAACATCCTCTGGCCATGGGTTAAGTCGTTAACAATTATCCAGCCCATCACCATCCACCCACAATAATTTCCCCAACAGTGCAATTGTTATCAGAAAACCACAGAGAAACTTTTGTACCCTGAGCATAGGCTTGCATAAGCATAGCTTG